>DVLI01000018.1 GCA_018715595.1 Candidatus Caccoplasma merdavium
CTCTCGGCTGTCGCCCTCCCGGCCCGATAAGGGTGGTTTCCCCTTTTTCCTATTTGCGTGTCTTTGCTTGTTTCCCTTTTGTCCCCCTTCTCCCTTTTCACTTGAAGGGTGAGGGTTCTGTCATTCCCCGCTTGAAGGGGAATCCAAGGGGCGTTTCTTGTTCATTCTTCTCTTCGGTGAGAAGAACGAACCAAGAAGAACCGCCGCCCGGTATCGGGCTTTTTCGCTCGGACGCCGACGCCTCGCGCGGGGGCTGCGGAACTCGCTGCGCTCACACAGTCCTCGCCCTCTTTCCGCTCTCGGCTGCCGCCCTCCCAGCCCGATAAGGGCGGTTTCCCCTTTTCCCTATTTGTGAGTCTTTGCTTGTTTCCCTTTTTTCCTCCTTCTCCCTTTTCGCTTGAAGGGTGAGGGTACTGTCACTCCCCGCTTTGACGGGAAATCCTCGATTCGATATTCGGCGTTGGTATTTTTCTCCCCGAAGAGCGGGGTGACGGTGGTGGTGTTTTGTCGTGACAAGGGACAATATTGAGGGGTGCACCGAGTAGGTCGGCACAAATCTATTCCACGCCGAAAAGTTGCAATGCCTTCTGAGCCTCGGTATGCCCTTGTTTGGCCGCCATGCGGAACCAACTGACCGCTTCGTTGTAACTCCGACCCACGCCCCGTCCGGTCGAGTAACAGTATCCGAGGCTGTATTGGGCGGCGGCAAGGCCCTGTTCGGCGGCTTTACGATACCACACAACGGCCTCTATATGGTCTCGGGGTACTCCTTGTCCGTAATCATAACAATAACCGATTCGATATTGAGCCGCAGCATACTCCTGCTCGGCAGCCTTCCGGTACCAGTCGGCCGCTTCGTCAAAATTCTGGACGACACCCTGTCCGTAGTAATAGCAATTTCCGAGGTTATATTGTGCCGCGGCATATTCTTGTCCGGCCGCCCGGCGGTACCACTTCACGGCTTCGTCGATGTTCGGCTCGACACCTTGTCCATACTGGCAACAGAAGCCGAGGCTGTTTTGAGCCGCTGCCAGTCCCTGTTCGGCTGACCGACGATACCAGTAGACCGCCCCGGCGAGGTCTTGTGCAACCCCTTGCCCCGCATAGAAACAATCACCCAAGTCGCATTGTGCGGCAACATGTCCCTGCTCGGCCGCTTGGCGATACCAATGGACGGCTTGGGTAAAGTCTTGCGCCACACCCCGACCGTCGCGATAACAGGTTCCCAACTGATATTGCGCCACGGCCAGTCCTTGCTGGGCTGACCGCCGATACCAATCGGCCGCCTTGTCGTAGTCGGGCATCAGCCCCAGTCCTTGTTCATAGCAGCAACCCAAATCGTATTGGGCCGCGGCATGTCCTTGTGCAGCCGCTTGGCGCAACCATTTGACCGCCTCCTTGTAATTCTGTTTGATGCCTTCCCCGGTATAGTAACATCTCCCGATATTGTATTGCGCCTCGGCATCACCTTGCTCGGCAGCTTCGCGGTATCGGGCCACAACATCAGAAGGCGTTGGTTCGGCGGTGATTCCGGTGTTGGGCAGAGTATCGGTTACCAAGGAAGTGGCGACATCGGGCACCAGCCTCTCGCCCATGTCGACCGAGAGAGAGGGCTCAACGAGACACGTTTCATGGGAAGAGACAAAGCCCTCCTCTTGTGGAGAGGAACTCTTTATGGCTTGGCTCTGTGCCGGCAATCCGTTGGCGGAGAGACAGGAAATTGTCAAGAAAACCCAAACGACTCCCGCATGCAATATTCTTGTGCGATTCATATATGGACTTTTTTTTCGGGGGTAAACTGGCTTGCATGGTGTTCCCCTGGTGGATAAAACAGTCTATTTCTATCTATTACAAAAAAACGGGCATTATCGAGAAATATCCCTTCACGGAGCCATGAGCAGAACCCCTATCGTTCTTGTTCAAAATATTTTTGCGCCCTTCTCCCGTCGATTATCGCCATTGCCTCGATTGGCGGGGAATCGTTGCGGTGGTGGCACGTCTTAACCGGGAATCCTTGCGGTGTGCGGCCTGACGGGAAATCCGTTCCATGTCTTCCCTGCAAGAAAGTAGCCCGACAAAGAGGGATACTCGTCATGCTCATGCTCCGCACGCACGGTTCTTTATACGCTCCTAACTCCTCGAAGCCGACAAAATAATCGTCACCTCATTCTCGGGCGGCACACCGCTGTTGGTAACCGCCGATATTTCAACCCGCAAATATCCGGCATCATTGATGTAACCCGTCACCGAAGAAATGACACACACCTCCTCGGTTATGACACAACTGGCACTGGGTGACGTTGCCGAGAGAATCACCCGGTCGGTATTTGTCGCATCGGCCGCAACCTCTATGTCATTTATCGTCGATTGCATATTCACGACATAATCATCGCCATTATAGGAATAATAGGAATCATATTGAATGGAGAATTTCAACGTCTCATCTTGGGTCACCGTAAAACCGATGGGAAGCGATGACGAAGTCTCGGCTTGGTCCGTGACCAGATTGTACCCGTCGATAAGGATTACCATCTGTCCTTCATAATATCCGGCAAGACGCACACCGTTCCACGCGGCCGGGTCGAAATTTTTCTCACACCCCACCAGCATAAGGAGGGGCAGGAAAAGAAGCAGTTTTTTTATTGTTGTCATTCTTGTTCGTTTTTCAATATTTCATCACACCGACGACTCGACCTCGTCCTTTACGATGCTCTACCCCATCACCATTCACCGGAGAAGGGTATGTAAAGCACGAAGGAAGTACCAATGCGCCAACGTTTGTTGATATGACTCTCGAAAGTGTTATAAAAATCGGGCATGTTCTCATAGATATACTGCTGGTTGTAGGCCGGCCGCAAATCATGGGTATAAAAGAATGTAATATCGATGATGCGTCTTATGCAAAAGCCGAATTGTGCACCGACTGAATAGTTGCTGCTATTTACAATATTGGCATCGACATTATCGCCTTTGTTGAAGTTATAACTGGCATGTGCTCCTATATAGGTCGCCCCCCAGTCTCCGCCGCCAAGGCGCAAACGCAAAGCCAATGAAACAGGAATCTGCGTATAAGTGGTCTTGGCATTCTCGGTATCGATTTCGTCTATTTCGGGGTCACCTTCTTCCTTCAACAATTTCCCGCCGCGGTTTTTGCCCATCTTATAGCCACCGATGTTCAGGACAGCCGTCAGCCAGGTGAACTGCTCCTGTCCCATCTTGAATGAAACATATCCGCCCATGCTGCATTTATCGGTCCACAAAATATCCCAGGCACCACCCAACGAGAAAAGGTCGCCGGCATCGTAATAGTCCATGAGACGTTTGCGTTTGGCTTTGAGATAGAGGGTCTCGGAGGTTGTCTGACCAGCCTGGACGGTTATCTCCTGCGACTTGGGTTTGTAACCGTATGAAGTGGCCATCACCGAATAACTTCCCGAACGGGCTTCGAAGAAATAGGGCGACGTGCCAACGTATGAACCGTCGATATAGATTTTCGATGACGAGGGTAATGTAGTGATTTGCACCGTACCTGTCTGCGGTTTCGGATTTATCATCTCGGTATTGCGCTCACCGGCTACGACCACAACCGAACGGGTCACATCGTCATATCCGTATGCCTTGGCCGTGACAGAATAGCGGCCCGCTCCGGCATTATGGGTATAAGGTGCCACTCCGGCGTAGATGCCATCGATATAGATTCTTGTATCGGGTATATTACTGGTGAGGACAACCGTCCCGCCACTCTGCAACGACAAATCGACGGGCAAGACCTTCCCCTCCTCCACGTCGATGGTTTGGGAATGTGTCGCATACCCCTCCTTCGACACGGTCAGGGTGTGTTGCCCGATAAGCACGTTTTTGAAAATGTTGGGCGACTCCCCCAGAAGCTGTCCATCGATGGAGACAGTCGCCCCCATGGGTCGGGTGTTGATATTGATGGAGCCATAGCGGGGCACGGGAGCCGACAAGGTGATGTGCTGGTTCTCTCCTGCCCGTACCTCGATGCTCTGCTTCGACGAATAGTGCGAAGTCTTGCGGGCTTCGACGGTGTAAAGCCCGGCATTGAGACGTCCTTGCCACGACCCGACCCCTTTCAACTCTTCATTGACAAATATTTCGGCATTTTCGGGTACGGCAATCGACACCACCGCAAAGTTGGGCGCCAAAGTGACCGATTTGCTTTGAATCGAACCGTCACCGGCAATTACGACATTTTCGGTATAAGGCTTGTACGACGCCAATTTGAACTGCAACTTATGACTTCCTTTCGGTAATCTTTCGGTGGTAAAAGGTGTCGTGCCGGCCGGTTTGTAATCGCCATCGATATAGACTTCGGCTCCGACGGGTTCGGAGGTTATCTGCAACTGCCCATAGGCCGGACGCAGGGAAACTTGCAAGTCGGTGCGTCCCTGCGAGGAAATGGTAAACTGCCCCATATCGGTCTCATAGAGGGGGGCGACAACGCGATAGGTGTGCTTACCGTATTTGAGGAGTTGCGAGACGGAACCTCCGCTCGACTCGACCAGCATATCGTCGATATAGACCTCGGCATTGGCCGGTGTCACCGTCATCGCCACATATTGTCCGCCGGCATCTTCGTGCACGACCGTTGTCACGCGGCCCGTGGTCAGCACCATCTCGTAGGTGCGCCCCGCCTCGATAGAACATGGATAGGGATAGTCGCGCAACACGCCCAGTTGTTGGTGCGAGATGGTAATCTTTCGGGCTTTCTGCGGCACATAGACCCATATCTCTCCTGTTTTCTGCATCGTGGCAACGATGCCCAACATTCCGCCATCGAAGACAAAGCCGGTCTCTTTGGTCACGACTTTTATCAATGCCGCCGTTTCGTTGTTTTGGTCACGCTTCATCGTACCTGCCGTGTTGGCCGTGAGGTCGGTCTCCAACAGGCGGAAACTCTTGACCGAGATTTCCTGCGCCGACAAAGAATCTATGGCAAAGACAAAAAAGAGGGAAAGGAGAGAAAGGCTCCGAAAATATCTCACAAGGGCTTTCATAGAGCAATGTTTTTTATTCGTTTTCAGGATAAGTATCGTGTGTATCGTGCAGATATGTCGTACCGTCGGCGGTAGGTTGTCGCCACAGACGGCTATGTACGTTCAGATAATTATCGGCAATGCTCCGAATTTCGGTATCGATTTTGATTCGTAATTTTTCGGAGATGTTTCTGTTGATATTTTTCATGTCACCTCGATAATTCTCGGTCAGCGACTTTATCGTCGACACGCCCGATTCACTATAAAAGAACCCATCGAGGCAAGGGATAATGTAGGCCGGGAAGAAACCTTTGACCAACCTCCGCATGGGAGTGTGTTCAAAAGCCAAGGTATCGCCGCAATCGGCGTAGGTGCAATAATGGGAATCCCGGTCGAAGGGAATGCCATCGAGCCAAGAGTGATACTCGATTTGGTCCTGCACGCGGTGCGTTTTCAGGGCAATGTGGCTCACGCTGTCGAGGCCGGTCACATTCAAATCGAGGTCATAATAACTCGACCAGCTGGTCGAGCCGTTGAATTTATAGGTAAAGAAAAGTTCCACGTTGCCTTGTATGCGGCAAGCACTCGTCGTGTCGGGAATGATCTCGACCCGGCGGAATATCTCTCCGAAAACGGAGACATGCTCATCGAGCACTTGATAACGGAAGGGATAATCGATTTCGGCCCTTACCAGCCGGCGTATCTCGGTACGTCCTTCGATCCCGGCCGTCACATCGGAAAATATCTCTTCGACACAACGGGCATCGAGCCCGTCATGCAACATGTGGCAGAATACGGCATGAGCGACCGATTGACTTCGTGCCCGTGTGAGGCTCAGTCCCGGTTCGGAGACGCCCAGTTCGACATAAGGGTTCATCGGCGACATGACCCAAGCCGGCAAAGTATCCGTTCCTTGCACACGCCACTGCATGTCGGCTGCCAAATCTTGCGACGATAGCCGCGTCACAAGAGAAAGTATGAAACAAATGGAGAACAGTATTTTTTTCATATTCTTTTTGAAAGAAGAAGTATCCCTCTTCGGCGGGATACTTCTTCTTGTAAGGGCAGCCTGCAATTATTGCATTTTGGCCATTTCTTCTTCGAAAACTTTTTTGAACTTTTCATAGTCGTAGTCGATGCGAAGTTTCGAGTCTTCACTTATCGAGCTATTCAAGGCTGCAAGCACATCTTCGGAAGCCAGTTCGACACACACATAGCAGGTGTAAGTGCCATTGGCATTCTTACGGTATTTCTCGCAAATCGAGTGCGAACCGGTGAGGCGTTGGTTCACTACCGTGCGGCCCAGGTCTTCATAACGTTGGGTGCTCTCGGCATCTTCACCTTTCACATAATTTTTGGCATAATTGTCGGCCACAGCCTTGACGGTCGTGTTGATAATTGTAGCCAACTCCTGACGAGCCGATGCAGTGGCTTGTTTGCGGGCCACATCTTCGTTACCGGCAATAGCCGATGCCGATGCTCTGAAATGAGATGCCTCGGTGCGATAGCCGGGACCCGAGCAAGGGGTTTCATACACTTCGGAAGCCGATTTGGAACTTCCGCAACTCGTAACGGCAACCAGTGCCACGGCAACGAATGCCGCCATAAACATTTTCTTCATAACTCCCTGCCCTGGATTGTGTCGGGCACAACTTTTAATAAATAATAAATTGGTAAGGTTTTTCAATTAAAACATTCCTATATCGTAAAGACCGAAGTCGGGGTCTTTCTCGGGTTGCCAGGTACGCACCTTGATAATGGGTTTGTCGGGGTCGTTGAGATCGACCATCAGGAAGAGGTAGCCCTGGTCGCCGTAGTTGGTACTGTAATAATCCTGTTTTATCTGTATGCCATAAAGCTCGCCTCCGGCACCGGCTTTCACCACATCGTTGTTTCCGAAACGAATGTTGATGAACTCGTTGCTGCGGAAACAGCGGTCGAGGTTGCGCAGGTACTGGTTTTTGGTCTGCCGGTTGTAGCGCACATAATGATTGTTGCGATAACTGTTCATCTCGACATCACCCGTCACACGCTGCGTGACGGTACCGGTAATGATGACGGCATTGTCATCGAAAATATCGCGAATGTAATCGAGACGCTTCAAGGCATAGGCGGTTTTGTAGTTTTCGAGAAAACTCATGAGGAATATCCGCGACTTCTCTTCCCAAGCCGAATGGTAAAGGATATCTTCCATGGCCTCTTTTCCCAGCCCGAAAGCCAGACTTTCAATCTTTTTGTCGGCATCGAAGGTGAAGACAACATCTTCGACAAACTTGCGGGTGTTGTTCTTGAACGAAAAGCTCATCGGAATGCTGCGACAGATGACCTTGTCGTCGGCTTCGATGAAATTCAGATGCGGTGTATCGAGAAGCCGCGCCTGTCCGTAGGCGAGCAGTTTCTCAAACATGGTCCACCCTTGCTCGGTAAAAAGCGGTTGCACGGCATAATACTCCCGGGTGCGGACGGCATCGAGAACCCGGCCGATTACCGTCTCATAAGGAGCTGCCTCATCGCCTTCGACAACCGTAACGACAGGTACAGGCTCGGCGGCAGTCGCAGCAGATGCCGTCAGATTGTTTACCGCATTCTCGGTCGAAGCCAGCAACGATGTAACCGACGAGGCAACAGGTACCGCCGGGTCGGCCGTGGCGCGCACCCAGATATAGGCATCGCGAAACGCGGTTCCTTTCATGACCTTCACGACACTTTCTATCTCCTTGTCGGTGTGGGCTTCGCCCGAAAATTCATATTCGCAACGGACCTGAATGTTGTCGGTGGCCATGCCGGGCAAAAGTTCTATCACGCCCAATCCGTCCTTGGCGCTGTAAATGTTGCTCCAATTACGGCCATCGAAATAGGTATAGTCGAAACTGCTTATCGGCTCACCGGCATAGGTGATATTCAACACGATCATATCGTCGTAGCCGTCATCGGAGGCGGGTTGGCGCATAATTTTTATCGAAGAAAAAATCTTGCGAATCTGCTCGGGTATCCACGTCATGAGCAGACAAGCCTCCCCGTTGTTGTCGTAGGTTATTTCATGCGATGAAGGGAGACTTTGCAACAGACAATATGCCCAATAGAAATTGCGCAACGCCTCATCGATTTTCCGCTCCTTTTGCGCCCGCAATGCAAATGCCACCATATCGTTCACCTTGGCTTTGCGCGAAGCGAAGATGCGGTCGACATCGGATTTCTTCACAAAACGGAACACATGGGCATCGGGCTCGTTGCTGAGCACAAAACGTTCGGTATTCTGCAACGTGGCATTGGAATAGGTTTGCAGCACGGCCTTGAAAGAGCTTTGCGTGCTGACGCCTTCTTCGGCCACGACGTTTTCGTCGATTTTACTGTATTTGCTTTCGACAGTCACCGATATTTGCGTAATCAGGTCGTTCAGGGCCTCCTTATCGGCTTCGGTCAAAGTCACACCTTTCCCTTCGCCCCAAATATAGTCCTTGTTTCCTTTGATTTCCGAAATGCTTTGTGCCGAAGAAAGAGCTACGGCACACCCTATAAAAAGCAGACAAACTATTCTTTTTTTCGACATAATCAATCGCAAAATTCCAAGTTGCAAATATATAATTTTTATCGAAAATAAAGTCTTTAAATGTTTATTTTAATATAAAGAAAACTCCACCTCGAAAGGCGGAGTTTTATGTCGGAAGGGATAAAAGCCGATGCTAAAAGAGTTTCTCGGGGTATTCTCCGGCGTCGATAAGCGCCCTGATCTGAGCCACAACCGAGGGACGGTCTTCGGCATAGGTCACGCCAAACCACTTGGCCGTCGTGTCGAGCACTTTCACGGTCGATATTTTGTGCGTGATGAGATGGTTGACCATGAGCGGGATAAAATATTCGGCCTTGATGTTGCCGGCATTCTCACGCAGGAAGTTGATGAAGTACTCTTCGGAGTGGCGGAAATAATCGGGCGTGAATCCCCACATGTTCATCGACACGGGGGTATTCTCCTCCACGGCCACCCAGTCGTCGCCGTCCTTATACATGACCCGGCCGTCGCGCCGCTCGATTTGGGTGCGCTCGACCACCGTGGTCAGGTAACCGTTGGAATCGGTCTCACAAATACCGCGAGAAACAGAACCGCTCTCCGACAGGGTATTGCCCACGCGGTAACCCACCATGCAATAATCGTCGTGCTTGCCGTCGAGGTTTTTGAGATAATCGGCAATCACGGCAAAACTGTCGCGGCCATAAAAGTCATCGGCATTGATTACGGCAAAGGGTTCCTTTATCACGTCTTTGCCCATGAGCACGGCGTGGTTGGTTCCCCACGGTTTTACACGGCCTTCGGGAACGGTAAAACCCTCGGGAAGGTAATCGAGTTCCTGGAAGACCAGTTCCACGGGAATGACATGGGCATATTTTTTGAGAATCTTTTCCCTGAAATCTTCCTCGAACAGGTGGCGTATGACAAAAACGACTTTTCCAAATCCCCCTCGAATGGCATCGTAAATGGAATAATCCATGATGGTTTCTCCATTCGGGCCGAGACCGTCGAGCTGTTTGAGGCCCCCATAACGGCTACCCATTCCGGCGGCCAAGACAAAAAGTGTAGGTTTCATATCGGTATTTTTTATTCGGTTGGTTTTGTGATAAACAAAGGTAGATAATATTTCTTCAACATCGGCTATTTCCCGGCAGGTTTTTACCAACCGTCGGGAGTAGCGTGACCAAAGCGTCCTCTCATGCTCCACTTTTCGGCTTGGCAGCCATGATTTTCCTTTCTCGTGCGTAACGCCTCAAAACAAAAAACAACACAAAAATTTGTTTTTTTGGAAACGATTTTCTATGTTTGCGGTGCTGAAAATAAAAATATGTCTCATTAAAACCGAAATGCCTATCGAAAAAAGACTACTCTGAAACCAATTACACAACGAAATGAAACATTTGTCCAAGCTGTCCGACGAAGAGTTGGTAGCCTTGTATTCAGAGGGTAACAATCAGGCATTCGACATTTTGCTTACGCGTCACAAAAACCGCGTTTACTCCTATATATTCTACACGGTCAAAGACAATGACCTGTGTGAAGATATTTTCCAAGAAACATTCGTGAAAGTCATTACGACCATCAAGCAGGGTCGCTATGTCGAAGCGGGCAAGTTCTCCTCGTGGGTAACACGCATCGCTCACAACCTCATCATCGACCATTACCGCCAGGAACGGAATGAGAATCTGGTGTCGAACGACGAGAATGACGAAAAAGATATTTTCAACCGCAAAGAGCTGAGCGAAGGCACCATCGAAGACTCCATCATCACCCGCCAAATACACGCCGACATACGCCGGCTGGTGGCCGCCCTGCCCGAGAACCAGCGCGAAGTGCTCATCATGCGATATTACAAGGACATGAGCTTCAAAGAGATTGCCGATGCCACGCAGGTGAGCATCAACACCGCCTTGGGCCGCATGCGCTATGCCCTGCTCAACATGCGCAAAATGGCCGAAGAGCACCAAATACAACTTTCTTTCTAAAAAAAGAGGGAAGGGACATACTAAACACACCCAGGCATACGTTTCCATAATAGGAACAGGAAACGTATCGCCTATGAAAAAAACAACTACTCCTTCATCTTCTGATTCGCGTAAAAAAGCCCCGATGCCCGGGCCGAGCAAAAGCACCTTGATGCTGCTGCGCATGGTGGCCCGCACCTACTCGCCTGAGCCGGCATCGACCTACTCGACAGCACACTATGCCTTGAATTAATTTTTCGCAGAATCTTTTCGCCGTTTCGAGTGTATCGTGTATCTTTGTTGTATGTAACGAAGATGTATCTGTCATGAAACCGCTTATCGCCCCCTCGCTCCTGTCGGCCAACTTTGCCAACCTGCAACAGGATATTGAAATGATCAACCGCAGTCAGGCCGACTGGTTGCATCTCGACATTATGGACGGCGTGTTTGTGCCGAACATCTCGTTCGGGTTCCCGGTCATCGAAGCAATAGCCCCGCTGGCCCGCAAGCCCCTCGACGTGCATCTCATGATTACGCAACCCGAGAAATTCATCTCCCGGCTGCAAGCCCTCGGTACATTCATGATGAATGTGCATTACGAAGCCTGCCTCCATCTGCACCGTACCGTGCAAGAAATCAAAAAGGCCGGCATGAAAGCCGGTGTCACGCTCAACCCCCACACTCCGGTCTCGATGCTCGAAGACATACTCCCCGACGTCGACATGGTACTGCTCATGTCGGTGAACCCGGGATTCGGCGGGCAGAAATTCATTCCCCAATCGACCGAAAAAATCGCACGGCTCAAAGAGATGATTTTACGCAAGAACCTTTCCACGCTCATCGAAGTCGACGGCGGCATCAATCTCGAAACAGCCCGGCTCACCCTCGACGCCGGAGCCGACATTCTGGTCTGCGGAAACAGCATCTTCTCGGCCGAAAATCCCGAAGAGACCATTGCCAAACTGAAAGCCTTGTAACCAAGATCTCTATCCCGTCACGGGAATTGTAAATATCTTCGAGGAGACCCCTCACAACCACGGAGAAAACCCGTCACCACCGGGTGGCTCCGACAAATTGCCGTTTTCCACCACCATGAAACGCCGACTGCTCGAAGAAGCCCCTTTCGCCCGGCTGGCAGTTCCTTTTGCCGCCGGTATGGCCATAGAATCGGTCATGCCGGACATCTTCTTGTGGATACCCCTTATCATCGGCCTCATATTTTTGCTTTTACACATCCTTTCGCTGCGGCACGCCGAGCTACGGTTCCGCCATCGTGAATACTTCGCCATCGCTTGCTGCGCCCTGTTTTTTACGGCGGGAGGGGCAACCTTGGCAATCGACCGACAAGCCGAGATGCCCGAGGTGAATCCCAACACATACGCCTATGCGCTGGCACGCATCGATGCCGTCGACCCCGACACCGGACGGAGCGTCGGTTGCCAGGCCACGCTCATCGCCGTGGTCGACGAGAAGAAACAAAACCTCGCCACCCAAATACCCGTTCTGCTGCGCATAGAGCAAGATACCAGCCCGAAAGGGTTGCACGCGGGCAGCCTCATTCTTTTTGTCCCGCGCATCGCCCCGATAGCCAACCGCAAAAATCCCGAAGCCTTCGACTACGCCTCCCTGATGCGGCACCGGGGCTATGTCTACACCCAATACCTGCCACACGACCGGTGGGCATACGTCGGTGAAAGCGAACTCCCGGCTCTCAAACGTCATGCGCTTTCACTGCGCGACTCATGCCTGGGTCTCATCGACAACGGAGGATTTTCGTCGCAAGCCCGCAGCATATTGAAAGCCTTGCTGCTGGGCTACACCGGCGAACTCGACACCGCCCAGCGAGAGGCATTTTCCGTAGCCGGGCTCTCGCATGTCCTTGCCGTAAGCGGACTGCACTTGGGTATCATTTGGAGCGTGGCGGCCGCCCTGCTCGCTCCCTTGGCGTGGTTGCACCTGCGCCGGTTGCAGGCCGCCATAATATGGCTCCTGCTTTGGGGGTACGCCTTCATCACGGGCCTGTCGCCGTCGGTCATTCGGGCCTGTGTCATGGCGTCGGTCGTACTGGCGGGCATCATCATCGGACGAAAGGCATATCCCATGAACAGCCTTTTTGTCGCGGCGTTTGCCATGCTGCTCTATAACCCGCACTACCTCTTTCAGGTGGGATTCCAACTGAGTTTCCTGTCGGTATTTTCCATTCTGCTTTTTTATCGCCCCCTCTACAATCTGCTTCCCCACAAACACCGCATTGCCCGGCAGGCCGCCTCGCTCCTGGCCGTCTCGGCGGCCGCACAACTGGGCACGTTGCCGCTGGTCATCTACTATTTTCATACCCTTCCTTTGGCCGGGTTGCTGACCAACCTCATCGTCGTGCCCTTGCTGCCTCTCCTGCTCGGCGGAGGATTCCTGTGGCTGTTCATGGCCGGCATGGGAGCAACGCCTACTCTCCTGGGTAAAGGGGTGAACGCACTGGCCGATGGCCTCGACCATTTTTCCCGCCTCGTCGAAGGCCGCCCGTGGAGCGCCATCGAAAACATTTGGGTAGAACCCGGAGAACTGGTCTTTTGGTTTATCCTCATCTTCGGCGGAGGCGCCGTTCTCTTGTCGCGACAGGCCAAAGGGGTCATTCTCCTGCTGGCCACGCTCCTTGTATTCCTTCTGGTCGACACCCTCAACTACCGCACGCCGTTGCGCGACACCTGGGTCGTGTACCAGGAAAGCGGTGGCACGACAACCCTCAACTTCATCGACAACGGCCGCAATATGCTCTTGGCTCTCGACACCCTGCCCGACCGCGCCGTCGAACGTGAAGCCCGCCGTTTTTGGTTGCGGAACGATGCCGGCCCGGCCATCTATCTCTCCGACTCGACCTCGCACGGCCGTCTCTCGATAGCCCTGCCCTACATCGCATTCGGAGCGACACGCATCATCGTGCTCGACGACGAACGGTGGAAAGGCGTCGCCTCACCCCAGCGCATGAGCATCGACTATGCCGTCATAGCGCCGGGGTTCCATGGGAAAATCGACCCCATCAGACAGATATTCGACATTCGCGAAATCATACTTGCCCACAACCTGCCCTACTTCCAGCGCAAGGCTTTGCAGGAAGAGTGCAGGCGGCTGCGCATACGCTGCCACTGCGTGCGCACCGACGGAGCTTTTGTCGCACCCTCGACGACAAGGCTCTAAAAATCGAAAGAGAGTCTCAGATTGAATTGCCGCCCGGTGAGATAGTTGGGCACGGCATTCTGGTTGTTGTAAATATCGGTCACCCAATAATAGGAATTGACGTTGGCAAAGTCGAGAAGATTGAAGACATCGAGCCCTATCCAAATACTCTTGAAGGCCCGGAAAAACGGCCGTTGCATGATGCGGTCTTCCCCTCCGGCCAAACGGCGCGAAAGTCCGATGTCGACACGACGATAGGGCGGCGTGCGGAAATACCCCTCGGCACGTCCCTTGCGCGGGGCGGCCATGGGAAGGCCGTCGGACCAAATGGCTTTGAGCGAAAAACGATATTTCGGGAAGCGGGGCACATAGTCCTGGAAAAAGAGCCCCACGCTATACCGCTGCTCGGTGGGCAGGGGCACATGGCCCGAGGCGGTTTTCTCCTGAGCGGTCATGAGGGAAAAGGTGAGCCACGAGTCCACTCCCGGGACAAACTCCCCGAAAAGTTTCAAATCGAGACCGGCGATGTATCCCTCGGAATTGTTTTCACCACTGTACCACACCCGCACGTTGTCGACCTCATAAGAGATGAGGTGGTCGAGTTTTTTATAATAGACCTCGCCGGTGAGCTTGAAAGGCCGGTCGAGAGCCCGGAAGGTGAAATCGCTTCCCAATATCACATGTATCGAGCGTTGCGACTTGATGTTCTTGTTGAGACTCACCGTCCAGTTTCCCCGGCTGTCCTGCACCGTATCGCGAAATTCCTTGTAAAAAGGCGCTTGGTAATATATGCCCGTGGCGAAACGGAAAGTAAGGCGCGAGTTGAAGGCGGGATTGAATCCGACCGACGCCCGGGGCGAGACAATGCACTCCCGATTATAATCCCAGTATGAGAGACGCACTCCCCCGGTAAAGTTGTATATGCCCGAAGCATGTTCGAGGGTATAGGTCTCCTGCACATAGGCCGAGAAACGGTTGCTCTCGATGTCTTGCGTCGACCGCAGGCTCGATATGAGCGAAATGCCGGCACCGGTATGAGGCAGCGTGTAACCCGAAGAGTCGCGCGACTCCCACTCCCGCATGCGGTCGTGTATGCGTTCCCGCTGGTAGGTCGTGCCATAACGCAGGGTGTGGCGACCCCATCGCGTCTCGCCTTTGAGGGTCAGAGCATAAACATTGGCATTCAGACGGTTACGGGCATGCTCGTGATAAGAGCCATAGCCCAGTGTACCGGCCGTTTCGGGAGCATCGGCACCATTGGCCAGGTCGAGCTCGTCGAGCCAATATTCGCCCGTGATGTCATAGGTTACCTGCTCCCGGGTCGTGAAAGCCGAGGCCAGTAACGAAAGCGAGGTGAATGCCGTGGGGCGGTAATTGAGCGTGAGGGCCCCGAAATAGGTCTGAAAAATATCTTGCTCCTTCCCGTCGAAATAGACCGTAAACTGTGCGGCCGACGAAACGCTGCCATAGCGCGTGGTGCGCGACTGGGGAATAAATTGATAGTTGTTGCTCGATATGTTTCCCAACAAGGCCACGTCCCAACGGGAATTTATCTTATAGGTGAGATAGGTCTGGTAATCGAAGAAACGCGGCTTATACTCCCCCTCGGTGTCGAGCGTGCTGAGGAGGGTCGAATTGGTCTTGAAACGGAAGCCGTGCAACTGCGAGAAGCGTCGGGTGCTCTGCCCCACCGAAGCGCTGGCTCCCAGGAAACTGCCCGAGACCGACCCTTCAAAGGCTTCGGGTTTCTTGTAGGTGATGTCGAGTACCGACGACATCTTGTCGCCATACTCCACGGGATAACCGCCCGAAGAAAATCCCACGGCACCGACCATATCGGGATTGATAAAGCTCAGCCCCTCCTGCTGGCCGGTGCGAATAAGTTGCGGACGGTAGATTTCGATGCCATTGACATAGACGATGTTCTCATCGAAATTCCCGCCCCGCACCGAATATTGCGAACTCAGCTCGTTGTTGGAGTGCACCCCGGGCATCGTCGCCAGCAAGGCTTCGATGGAACCGCCCGAAGCATCGGGCATCAGTTTCCAGTCTTTGGGGTCGAGTTTCTGCAACGTGGTCATTTGGCGGCGGTACTCGCGTATCTGCACTTCGCTCAGTGTGCGGTCGTTGTTATACATGCGCACGGTGAGCGACACTTTTTCCGAGGGGGTTACCAGTTTCCGGTGCTCGCGGCGGTACCCGAGGTACGAGAATATCACCTCCACCGTATCGGAGGGGACAACATGCAACTTGAACTCGCCCTTGTCATTGGTAAACGTACCTGCCGATGCGGCCGGGACGGCAACCGTGACAAGGTCCATCGGGGCTCCTTCGGAATCGATGACCCGTCCCGAAATCTCGACACGACGTTGCGCTTGTGCCACCAGGCACAAGAAAAGAAAAAACGATAACAGAAGTTGTCGCAATGTCATACCGTAGTTTCGGTTCGAGAATAGAGGTATCTTGTATGTAAACGGGGTTTCGGGCGTTTCAGTATATTGGGCGTGTGAAATTTTTCTCCGGGTAGAGGTCGCATGGCAAAGCGGGTCACTCCTCATCGAGAATCTGCATGGCGATGACGGCACAGGCTTCGGCATCGGCCAAGGCATGATGGTGTCGCGACAAGTCATAACCGCAACGGGCAGCGACGGTCGGCAAGCGGTGATCGGGCAACTCTCGTCCGAAAACCCGCCGCGAAGCCCGGCAGGTGCAGAAAAAACGATAATCGGGATAGGTCAGGCCGTAATATTCATGCACGGCTCGCAGGCACCCTTCGTCGAACGGGCTGTTGTGCGCCACCAGCGGCAAGCCTTCGATGAGCGGAACGACCTCCCGCCACACGTCGGGGAACAGGGGCGCTTCATCGGTATCGGACGCCCGAAGGCCGTGAATGGCCGTCGTGAACGGCAAATAATAATTGGGGGTCGGGTGTATGAGATGATAATACGTCCCGGTCACCACCCCGTTACGCACCACGACGACACCCACGCTGCATACACTGGTGCGCCGGTTGTTGGCCGTTTCAAAATCGATGGCTGCAAAATTTTTCATGGCAAGGTTCTAAATAATGGAGATTCCCCGTCGCACGGGATTCTTAAAAAACGGAGGCAACCGCATCTCTCGTGGGATTCCCCGACAAACGGGGAATGACCGTTGCCGGCAAGGGATAGTCTTACCCAAACCGGGAATCAAACCGCGCAACAATCATACCGGCTTCCACAAAGATTGCGAAGGTCGAAGGCCGGGACAATGAAACAAGGTTTCGGAACGTCGGCTCGACCGCACCACCTCCCATCTTCCTACAAAGGTACACAAATATTTCGGGCGGGTTCTTCGTTTTCGACCAATTATTCGTATTTTTGTAAGGTCAGCCCGTCAAAGGGGACATTCTTTTAATAGCATAAACATCAAACAGATAAGCATGAAAGATTTTCACGAATTACTGAGAGTGCGCCGAAGCACCCGCAAATTTACCCCCGAAGAGATTTCATCGGAAGATGTAAAAACCATCATGGAAGCCGCCCTCATGGCTCCGTCGTCGAAACGTTCGTTGTCGTGGGAATTTGTCCTGGTCGAAGACCCCGAAAAGCTCGAACGCCTTTCGGTGTGCAAAGACAGCGGCGCCAAACTGATAGCCGGTGCCAAACTGGCCGTCGTCGTGCTGGGCGACCCGATGAAGAGTGACGTGTGGATCGAAGACGCCTCCATCGCCTCCACGCTCATTCAACTGCAAGCCGAAGAGCTGGGAATAGGCAGCTGTTGGGTGCAGGTGCGCGGCCGTTATGGAGAGAACGGCGAATCGGCCGAAGATTTTGTGCGCGAACTCCTGAACATACCTCTTCCCATGCAAGTGCTGGCTATCATTGCACTGGGGCATAAAGCCGAAACAAAAGCACCGTTCGACCCCGAGAAAGCCGCTTGGGAAAAAGTCCACATCGGCCAATGGTAAAAGAGAAAAAACAACGGGTCGTCTTCATCGGTGCAGGCAACCTGGCAACACACCTGTCGAAAGCCTTGCAGGAAGCCGGCCACGACATCGTGCAGGTATTCAGTCGCACAGCCTCCTCGGCACAACAACTGGCCGGGAAACTGGGGTGCGCCATGACCACCAGCATCGAAGCGGTGCGTCCCGACGCCGACATTTATATCTACTCCGTCAGCGACGCCGTACTCGGCGAACTCTTTGCCCGCACCCCGTTGCCCGACGGAGCGCTATGCCTGCACACGGCGGGAAGCATACCCATGTCGGTATTCGCCCCGCGATGCCAACGCTACGGCGTCTTTTACCCGTTGCAGACATTCAGCAAGGACCGACCCGTAAAATTTGAAGAGATTCCCCTCTTCATCGAAGGCTCTACCCCCGAAGTGACCGCCACCCTGCGGGAGATGGGGCAGGAAATATCGCGGCAAGTCATCGAGGCGTCATCGGAACAGCGGCGCCACCTCCACTTGGCGGCGGTCTTTGCCTGCAACTTCACCAACCATCTCTATGCCATAGCCGCCAAGCTGCTCGAACGTCAAGGGTTGCCGTTCGACGCCCTGCGTCCCTTGATCCGGGAAACCGCCGCAAAAATCGAGACACTCGCTCCGGCCGCCGCGCAAACTGGGCCGGCCATGAGGTACGACCGCAACGTCATGCAGAAGCATATCGACCTTCTCGACGATGCAGAAGAGAAAGAAATCTACCGTATATTGAGCAAGCACATTCACCAGTTTGCCACCTCGCAAATACCATCACCACATGAGTAAAATAGCTTATGACCTCGGCCTCATCAAAGGCTTTGCTTTCGACGTCGACGGTGTACTGTCGGCCGAGACCATTCCCCTGCACCCCAACGGCGAACCCTGCCGCACGGTCAACATCAAGGACGGTTACGCCATACAGCTGGCCGTGCGCAAAGGTTTCGAAATTGCCATCATCACCGGAGGCCGCACCGAAGCCGTGCGCAAACGTTTTGAATCGCTGGGCGTACAACACATCTACCTGGGAGCCAGCATCAAAACCAAATCGTTCGAGGATTGGGTGCGAGCAACCGGCTTGCAACGCGACGAAATCCTCTACATGGGCGACGACATTCCCGACTACGAAGTGATGCAAGCCGTCGGGCTGCCCTGCTGCCCCGCCGACGCGGCACCCGAGATAAAATCGGTGGCCACCTACATCTCACCCCGCAACGGCGGTCATGGCTGCGGCCGCGACGTGATAGAGCAGGTGATGAAAGCACAAGGAAAATGGTTTGGCGAAGAAGCCTTCGGGTGGTAAAAAACAACGGATATGGATTTTCTGAAAAATTACGACATCATACTGGCGAGCAATTCGCCCCGGCGCAAAGAACTGCTGGCCGGGCTCGACATTCCCTACCGGGTGTGCGTGCTGCCCGACATCGACGAAAGTTATCCCGACTCGCTGCAAGGTGAAGAGATTCCCGTCTTCATCTCCCGGGAGAAGGCGCAAGCCTACAAAAGCCTCCTCACGGGGCGCACCCTGCTCATCACGGCCGACACCATCGTGTGGCTCAACGGAAAAGTCTACGGCAAGCCGCACGACAAGGACGATGCCCGCGCCATGCTGCGCGCCCTCTCGGGCAACACCCACACGGTCATCACCGGCGTAACCATCGCCACCTGCGACAAAGAGGTATCGTTTGCCACGTCGACCGAGGTCTCGTTTGCCCGACTCACCGACGAGGAAATCGATTATTATGTCGAGAAATACGCGCCGCTCGACAAGGCCGGCGCCTATGGCATACAGGAATGGATAGGTTATGTGGGGGTCACCGGCATACAAGGCTCCTATTACAACGTCATGGGACTGCCCATACAACGCCTCTACCAAGAGCTGAAAAAATTTTAGGGGAGACGTCCCTTACAGCCCCGTCTCACCGGCCGATGCGCGATGTATCTCGACCGATGCCCGGTAACGGGTATCGGGATATATGGGATTGAGCGACAGGTACCCGCTCTCGATGCGCGTGCCGGCATACTGCAAAGGGGCAACGGCCTGCCAGTGACAATGGTCGGACAGAAGTCGTTCGGGGTCGGTAAAATACTCCACCCGATAGACGCCCTCGCTCCCCTCAGCCACATAGCGGTCATGGAAAAGTCGCGACACCATGCCCATGCTCATGCGCAGGTTTATCTCCACGCAAGGGTGCAACGCCCATGCCCCGACCCGGCGGTATATCATCATGTCGACCCCGAAATACCCGCGATAAACCGTCGCGACGTGACGGGTGAAGAAAGTTTCGAGTTGTTCTCTCAGCCGCCGCACATCACCAAGAGGAAGGTAGGCCGACAAGCGCCGTTCTATCTCCGCGTCGGGGAGCAGATAATTTCCTTTGTATGCGCCCCGCGCATCGGTCACGAACCAAGAATATCCGGCAAACGTGACGGCATTCCCGTCGGAGTAAAACTCCATCGCCATATCCACCGCCCTGTCGAAGAAGGGTTCGCCCACCACCTCGCCTTGCCGGCGAAGCACTCCCTGTACCCAGCGACGGGTTACCAAGTCATAGTCGCCCCGCGTGAAGCACAACCCCTTGCCGCTACCCGACCAGGGGGCTTTGAGCATGGCCCGCTCGTGTCGGGTGACAAAACGGGCCACCTCCTCCTCCCGGGAAAAGAGTGTCGGCAATTCGTCGGGGACATCGACCGACCGGTCACGCAAATACGTCAACAACTCACGGGTGCGTATGCGATGGGCCCACCATCGTTGACGGGCGAGCATCTCGCCCGTGGGCAATGCGTGAGCGGGCGCACCATAACGCAGGAGGCGCTGTGCCGCTTCGGGACTCCACCCCCACGGCAAACACGCCGAAATATCCGACGGCAATGCATGTGGTACGCAAAACCGCCGCCCTATTTCCAGTTTATCCAGGAACGGCTCCAACGGCCGGGCAAACTGCAACGCGGGCAGGCACACGGCATCGCCGTCGCCGGCATACCACACGGGGAGTGTCGACAAATCGTGCGCAATGGCCCGTGCCAAAGGCGGCGGTGTATAAGATTTTCCCCCGTCGGCCAAAGCCAAATCGTTTTCGGGATTGAAAAGGTAGAGTTTCGGCATCAATCGATAGAAAAAATAACTCGCCAGAACGAAAGCGGCAAAGCTATATTGGCGATGTCAGCCGCCTCGCGGAAGAGCGGAGCAATCTCACGGTCGGAAAAGCCGGCAATCCCGCAACCGACGCGGGTCACCAGAAAACGATATTCGGGGTGGTTGCGGGCAAAGGCCAAGAACTCGTCGACATAAGGTTTTATCATCTCCACGCCGGCCCGCATGGTGGGTATGGCATAGGTCTGCCCGGTAAGGCCGCTCCCCACGCCCCACTCGGCGCCGAATTTCTTATTGGCCACAAAAGCGGCTCCGCCATAATGTTTTCCAGCCAAGTTACTGCCAAAGACAAAGATTTCGTTCTCGGCAAGGTGGTCGATGTGGTCCGACGCGATGCGCTCTTGGGGCAGGCGGGGCATAAAGAGTCCCCGCCGCAACAAGATTTTCCAAAATGAGGCCGGCAGGGAGACCTGTTCCATCTCTACGGCCGGGGCAAAAAGCGGGGCTATCTCCTCGTCGGAAAAGCCGGCAATTCCGCAACCGATGCGGGTCACCAAATAGTGATATTCGGGGTGAGAACGGGCAAACGACAGAAAGGTATCGATGTGGGGTTTCACCATATCGACACCGGCTCTTACCACGGGAATGGCATAAGCCGAGCCTTTCAGCCCCTCGGCAACGCCTCCGGCGCCGAACTTCTCGTAGGCGACTTGCGCGGCATCGCCGAAATGGGTTCCCATGAGGGTCGAACCGAATACAAAAATATCTTTCTCGCCAAGTTGCTCGATTTTCTCGGGCGTGACACGGTGGACGGGAATGGCTGTTGTGAACATGATGACCGATTTTGTGAAGAAAAAAGCGGGTGCAAGCACCCGCTTTCTTTTGAGGTTTTAGACATTGCCGGCTGCCGGTATGACAAGCAATGGCGTGTCGGCGTGGAAAATCATCTTGTGGGCCAGCCCGGGATTGAAGAGACGGGCGAAAACGTTGCGCCGGCGTGTGGACATGGCCAAAAGGTCGATTTTCTCTCTCTCGACAAAGGCTTGGAGCTCATCGAGGAGATTCTCCTCCTTCTTGATGAGCGAGCAGCTGACTTCATACCCTTCGTAATGTTTTTCGAGATAGTCTTTCATTCCCGCCAGCCGTACATCGTCCCACACATCACGCTGTGACTGGATATGCACGAAATGGACGCTGAAACGGAATGCCGAGAAGAGCCGCATGAAAGTATCTACGGCCAACAAATCCTGTTGGTCGAAATTGGTGAAGAAGGCGATGCTTTTCACACTTTCGAAACCGACGAAAGGTACGTTCTCGGGAATGGCCAATACCGGGACACAAGCCGACTCGAAAACTTCGGCCGTCACACTACCTATGAGGTCACTCTCTTTGCGCCCCTTTCCTCGGGTACCCATAACGATGAGCAACGGACGATTGACCTTGGCATAACGGTAAATTTCGTCTTCGGGTATGCCGTCTTTCCACACCGGTTCTACCTCGACGTCGGGCAGGCGTCCCAGTTTTACCTCCTTGTTGAGGGCTTCGAGCAATTTCTTCATGTCCTGCTCGGCCTGGCGGCGTATCTCCTTGTACATTTCCATATCGCTGTCATTGACAGCCTCGATGGAGAATACACTGGTAGCCGAGAGCATGCTCATGAAATCGGGAATGAGGTAGGTGTGCAGCAAGACGACTTTGGCTTTGAGCGAACCGGCTATGGTAAAAGCCGTGCGGCATGCCTTGATAGAATAATCGGAGAAGTCGACGGGAACCAAAATCTGGTTCTCTCGATTCTCCGATTTTTTATTTTGCAACAAATCTTCGAAGATAGGGCTGTCTTCGAGTATTTTGAGGGCACGCGGCAAATCATTCTCGCGAATACGGATACGCACCCCAGAAGAAACCACCGGTTGAATCAGATTGACATTCTGGATAGCTACCGGTATGCCTTCATTCTCCAATATACCTTTGATAATCTGAGCTTTCTCATAGGTATATATCGCAACGGTTATTAATCTGTCTTCACTCATAATTGTAAGGATTTAAATATGAAACCTTTGTGGTGCAAACAGAATCAACCCGACGTGATTTCTGTTCAATAAATAGAGAGGGGTGCAGAGGGTGCCCTCCGCCCACGGAGCGCTATGCGTTCTCTTCTTCGAGAATCTTCATGGCCATATCGTAGATGGTCGTGTTGTCGAGGACTACGATACCGCCGTCGGGACCCGGCTCGATGTGGAGACCGCAGTTTTTACCGAATTCATAGTTGTTGCCGCCGAAATAGTTGCGTACGGTTTGGACGGTTACATTCAATTCATCGGCGATACGGTGCATGGAACCGTCGGGTAAACTATCTTTGATACGACGAAGTTCGTTGAAAGTGATTGTCTTTGGCATGGTCTTAAAATTTTAATGGGTTAAACTCTTCTTTTGGTTGTTTTCCGGCAATAAATATAATTTTAATATTCGGGAAAAGCAAATAAATCGGCGTTTTTTTACACACATTTTCATGGCCGGCGCCATAAGTATTTATTATATAGGGGTATCGCAAATAAGCCGGCAAAGAATCAATGAAGGGTAAAATTGAGTGAGGGAGCCGCCAGCAGAATAAAAAGGAATGTCGCATACACCACCGCCGTAATGAGGTTCACCCAACGACTGCCGGCATAAGGCGAAGGGGTTCCCGGGGCAAAACGGGAACGCACGAAAAGGAAGAGACGAGCTCCGCCCCACCCCACGAGCGAGCCCCACAACAAACCCACCAATATGTCGCCGGGATAATGCACGCCCAAATAGAGCCGCGAATAGCAGGTGAGCAAAGCCCATATCACGGCCGTTACGGTGTAGGTGCGATTGCGGAAAAGCATCGTCGTGAAAACGACGATACCGGCCGCATTGGCCGCATGGCTCGAAAAAAATCCGTACAAGCCGCCGCGGTACCCATTGACAATCGTCACCAATGCCGAGAAATCGGGGTCCCGCGCCGGACGGAAACGGGCAAAAAGCGGCTTGCATACCGAAGAGGAGAACTGGTCGCACAAGAGCACCACCAAAGCCGCTACCGCGATGAGCCACAAGCCGTTTTTCCACCCGCCGGCGCGGAAAGCAACAAACGCCATCGAAAGCACCAACGGAATCCACACCACTTTCCCGGTGTAAATCCACATCACCTGGTCCCAGTAGAGAGAGTGTCCCTGATTGAAGAAAAGCAGCAGGGAGCGGTCGAGTTCCTGTAACACATCGAGCATAACGGAGACAAAGATAGCTTATTTACCGTGCCCGGGCAAGCCGTGGACAACTTTTGTGCCCTCCTATATCACTTCGAGGCGGTCGGTGGGAATCCAGCCGCGATTTCCGTCTTCGAGACGAATCTCGCTCCACTCTCCCACACGGTCGACGATGTAGACCTTGGTCCCCTCATGGAGGACAAACAGGTCGGTACCGCTCTCCGATGGGGAACTCTTGGCAATAATGGTCGGGGCGAAGACGATGGCGCTCTCACGCCGGGTAAGCTGCTGCTTCTGCACCGAGGCAAACCGGTTGGCTCCAATCGTAATAAGCAAAGCCAGAAGGCCGGCAAAAAAACCTATCTTGCGCCACACGACACGATCGACGAAGAAATAGACGACCCCGCCGGCCAGGAAAATGAGGAAGGCCACCACGGCAATGACCGCCCACACATTCGACGAAAAGAGGTTGCGCAGCGTCGTGAACCACTGGTCGAGGAAAAAGGTGCCCAAGGGTTCGATTTTATCGGCAATGCGGGCCTGCGCCATTTCGAGGTTGAAACGGACGTCATCGTTTCCGGGGTCGAGCAACAGGGCCCGCTCGTAATTGAGTATGGCTCGCGGATAGAGCCCGCTCTTGTAATATGCATTTCCCAAATTGTAGAAATAGGCCGCCGAAGTGCCGTCCTGCTCGCCCGACTGCTCATAGAGCTCGACAGCCCGGGCATAATCGCCATTGCGATAAGCCTCGTTGGCTTGTGAGACAAGAGACTGGGCTCCGGCCGGCGTTACCGTGCAGAGCAGGGCGAGAAACATCATTGCCATATATTTTCTTATGCACATCATAGTCGTAGTCGTTTATCGTTTGACATTCTCCATTTTCCCTATCACATCGAGGGTCTCGTCGTAGAGGCGGTCCATCGCCTCATCGCTCTGCGACGGGGCGTAACGGGCAAACTCACAGGTATCGACCACCTGCATCACGCGTTCGATGAGCGAGGCATCGGCGCCATAGGCCGAGAGTTTGGCGGCGACATTGTCGCGGGAAAGTTCTGAAACAGGCAACAAAAGCTTATCGCCGATATATCCCCACAGGGCTTTGAGCGTCTCATCGTAGAAGCGTTCGCTGTTACGTTCTTTGAGATATTTGCCGGCAATCTTCAAACGGCGTATGGCCACCTTGTTGGCCTTCTTGGTTTTAAGCCGGGCAGCATTGGCATTTTCACGGGCCTTTCGGTAATTGAGCAACAGGAAAGCTGCCAACAAAAGCAGGGGCACCAAATAGCAGAGGCGATAGCCCCACGAGCCATAGAAGAATGTCTGCACTTTTTCCTGCTGCAAATCACCCAATTTGATATAGCGTATATCCTGATTGAGATGTTTTACTGCTTCCTTGTCGGAGAAATTGGCCAGGACAACCGAATTTTCGTTGCCATCGCCGCGAGAAACGTTCACATGATACTCTTCGGTGCGCAGAGTCTTGTATCGGCGGGTCGTCAAGTCGAAATAGGTAAACTCGACCGGAGGAATGGTAAATTCTCCCGCGCTGCGGGGTATGACGGTATATTCAACCGTGCGGGTACCGCTCACACCCGAGGGGGTATTTTTAAGGTCGGTCGATATTTTGGGGTCATAGACATCGAAATCGACGGGGAATTTCACCTCGGGATTCTTCACATATTTGAGATTGGCCGTTCCCGAGAGGGTCAGTTTCAGGGTGGCGGCTTCGTTGGCGGTAAGCGTTTCGCTGCTCAACGACGACGTGAGTTTGAGATTCGAGCCCACGGCATTCATAAAAGAAGCGGGCCTGGGTGTGGGCAGGGGTTTCACTTTCACGGTAACCGGGGCCGTCGTGGCCGAACGCACCAGCTCCTGCGTCCCGCCCATCATGCGGAATATGCCCGGCATGGCCCGTTCGACAAGAATCGACACATCGTACTTACCCGAAGAAATCTCCAAATCACCGGCATGTTGCGGATAGAGCAACACCTGCCTCAGAGCTACGGTCTGATAGTTGTTGCCGTTATAATTTTCGAGCTCGACTTGTAGATTGCCCAAGTCGATTTCTTGCGAGACAAAACCGTCGAAGCTGGGCAGGACCACATTCTGTATTCCCAGCAGGTTCCCGCCACGGAGGTAGACCTTGACCGTGGCCAATATGGGTTCTTGCTCATACACGCTGGTCTTGGAGAGAATGAGACGGGCAAAGAACTCGGGCTCGACCACCTGCGACGATGGTGTCGAGGAACGCCCGAAGGCGCTTCCCGGCGAAGCGGCCGGCGCATTCTTGTCGGGAGGAAGCACCTGAATGTTCAAAGAGTTCGACGTGAGCTGTTTCCCATCGACGAGAATGGTTGCCGCGGCAAAGGTGTAATTTCCCTCTTTGTCGGCACGGAGCGTATAGGTATAGGAATACTCATTGGTCTTTGTCATCTTGCCCCCGACAATCGACACCTGCGTGCTTTGCGAGGTGGCGGGGCCGAACAAGACCGAAAAGCCGGAGAAATCGGGAGCCCTGAATTCGTTCCCGTCGGCATTCTGCAAGGTATAAACGACTTGGAATTGCTGACCTTGTATCACCTGCTTGGGGGCTGCGGCCGAAAAACGCACCTCTTCGGCCACTACGGGCGAGAGAATTGCCAGACAGGCCGTTAGTGTAAGAACTATTCGTCGTATCTTCATCTTTTTACTTTATATACAGGTCGACCGACAGCAGAAAGCGCAACTTGCGTTCCACTGCCCGCCGCGATTACCATTCTTTATCGGTTTTACGTTTCTGCCGCTGTTCGAGCAAGGCTTTCTGCACTTTTTCCTGGGTGGCTTTCTCGTCTTGCTGCATGGCATCGAGAATCTGCTGGGCATTCTCGGGCGACATGGTTCCCTGCGGCTGCCCACTGTCGGCCGGACGTTCTTCCTGCCGGTCTTGATTCTGCTGATTCGGATTGGGCTGCTGTTGGGAAGAATTTTGCTGATTCTCCTTGTCCTTGTCGCGGTTTTGCTCGTTGTTCTTCTGGTTCTGCTGGTTGTTCTGCTGCTGGTTTTGGTTCTGTTGCTGCTGTTGATTGTCCTGCTGCTGTTGCTGTTGTTGTTGCAACTTCAACTGGGCCATGCGCAAATTGTAGCGTGCCTCGTGATCGTCGGGATTACGACGCAAGGCGTTCTTATAAGCCTCGATACTCTCGGCATACTTCTCCTGCATGTAGAGCGAATTGCCCAGGTTGTACCAGTTGGCCGATGACACGGTCTTCTCATCGGCGGGACGTTCCCGGCCGGTGAGGTTCTCATACTGCCGGGCGGCCTCGTCATACTTGCCTTGACGAAAGAGGGCGTTGCCTATATTATAAACCGCCATCGACGAGGAGGGGTCGGCATCGAGCGAACGGCGATAATTGATTTCGGCCTCGGTATATTTTTCGTTTTTATAATCATCATTGCCGGCACGCAATTTCTGCCGCGCCGTCTTGGCATCGACGTCTTGTGCCGCCACCCCGGACGAGGACATCAGGGCAACGGCCGCTCCGACAATGAGGTAACAGATTTTCCGCTTCATGACAACGACGTTTTACTTATCAAAGAAATTGACCTTCTTCATGAGTTTGTTTTTGGTGTCGAGGACAAAAATATCGAAGAGGAGCAACGCCAGCGCTATCCATGCCAGCAACGGGAATTGCTCGTCATACTCTGAATATACTTTGCTTTCGACATCGGACTTTTTCATTTTCTTCACTTCTCCCAGCAACGCGCGCAACGCACCGTTGGTGTTATCGGCCGTCACATAGAGGCCCTCGCCGGCCCGGGCGATTTCTTGTCCCATCTGCTCATTGAGCTTGGTAATCACCACATTCCCGTCACGGTCTTTGCGGAAATCGCCTTCCTGATTGCCCATGGGTATGGGAGCGCCCTTGGGCGAACCGATACCAATGACATCGACCTTTATGCCGCGCTTCGCCGCTTCGGCGGCCATGGCAACGGCATCGCCTTCATGGTTTTCGCCATCGGTAATGACGATAATGGCCTTGTCGGCACTCTCGTCGGGCGAGAAAGAGTTCATGGCCAAGCGTATGGCCTGCCCGATGGCGGTACCCTGCGTGGGGACCATCGTGGGCGAGATATTGGAAAGGAACATCTTGGCCGAGACAAAATCGGTCGTGATGGGAAGTTGTATGTAGGCATCTCCGGCAAAGACAATAAGCCCCACCTTATCGTCGTCGAGGTCGTCGAGCAAACGCGACAACAGCATCTTGGAACGGTCGAGACGCGACGGGGAAATGTCTTGCGCCATCATCGAGTTGGAGACATCGAGGGCTATCATGATTTCGACCCCCTGGCGCTTGACGATTTCGACCTTGGCTCCCATCTGCGGACGGGCTACGAGAAAGACCAGTATCAACAACGCCAGTTGTTGGAGGAAAAATTTCAGGCCGGGCTTATAGTGCGAGACGTCGGGCATGAGTTCTTGCAGCACATCGGCACGTCCCATGCGGGCCATATTGCGACGGTTGCGCCACCGGGCATAGAAATAAAGAATCCACACAGCCGGCAGGAGCAACAGCAGATAAAGATATTCGGGGTTGGCAAATCGGAACATGGCAATCGTTTTTTATGGGATATTGCGCAGCAGGGTGTGCCGCAAAAGCATCTCGGCCAGCAACAGCAGCAGAGCCGCCATACCCCAGGGGAGGAACAGTTCTTCTTTTTTACTGAACTCCTTGACGACAAGTTTGGTTTTTTCGAGCTTGTCGATTTCGGAGAAAATCTGTTTCAAGACGTCCTTGCTGGTCGCCCTGAAATATTCGCCGCCGGTGGTATCGGCGATTTTCTGCAACGTGACCTCATCGATTTCGACCGGTGCGTTCTGGTAGGTTATGCCATAAGGCGTCTGTACGGGATAGGGAGCTTCTCCCTTGGTGCCCACGCCTATGGTATAGACCCTGATGCCAAACGTCGCGGCAATCTGTGCCGCGGTCTCGGGGGTTATATCGCCGGCATTGTTGGTACCATCGGTGAGGAGAATGATGGTCTTCGACTTGGCCGGGCCCTCCTTGATGCGGCTGACGGCCGTAGCCAGAGCATCGCCGATGGCGGTGGGGTCGTCAATCATTCCGCAACGCACCTCTTTAAGCATGTTGAGCAGGACAGCCCGATCGGTGGTCATGGGACAGAGGGTAAAACTCTCCCCGGCAAAGATGACCATACCGATGTTGTCGGTAGTGCGGCCGGAGATGAATTGTGCGGCCACGTCCTTGGCCGCTTCGATGCGGTCGGGCTGAAAGTCACGGGCCAACATACTGCTCGAAATGTCGAGCGTGACGACAATGTCGATACCCTCGGTCGACTGGTTGCTCCAATAGTCGGTCGATTGCGGACGTGCCAAGGCGACAATAAGGCAGGCTACCGTGGCAAGACGCAGGACAAAGAGCAGATGCCGCAGATATTTCTTATAGCTGTTGCCCATGCGGTCGAATGCAAAGGTCGAAGAAATCTGCAACGAGGCTTCGGCTTTCTTGTACTTGTAGACATACCACACCACGGCCGGGATAAAGAGCAAGAAAAGCCACAGGTATGACGGGTGTGCGAAATTCATAATCGAGGCTTATTTGAGGGTCCATATTTTTCCCAGTCGCTTTCCGATTGGGTGTCGGAGACTTCCGGGGTTGTTTCTTTGGCAGCAGGGGCACCCTGAACCGCCGAGTCGGCAGGCGAACCGTCGGCAGGCGTGGCCGGGTCACCGGCGGGAACCTCCTGCGGTCGCGTCTCCTCGACGAAGGAAACGGCATTGCGCATGGCCGACTCATTGTCGTCGGGAGCCGGTTTGAGCTTGGCAAACTT
Source organism: Candidatus Caccoplasma merdavium (assembly GCA_018715595.1). Taxonomy (NCBI): domain Bacteria; kingdom Pseudomonadati; phylum Bacteroidota; class Bacteroidia; order Bacteroidales; family Bacteroidaceae; genus Candidatus Caccoplasma; species Candidatus Caccoplasma merdavium. The sequence continues at coordinate 29,751 of DVLI01000018.1, forward strand.
CACGAAGTCGGCCATTTCGAGAATCTCCTTCATCTGCTTGTTGAAAAGGCGGGTTTCCTGGTTCGAACGCAGTGCTTCGACGATTTGAGCCGAAGTCATCTCCATGGCCTGAATGCCAAAACGACCCGAGAGATACTCCCGCAAAATATCGGTAAGATGGGTATAATACTCTTTTTCACGCCCCCCCTGCCACAACTTCTCGTCGCGTAATTGGGAGAGAGCCATGAGGGCTTTTTCGTGCGGGGGAAGGAGTTCCTCGGGCGACACGTCTTCGCGCTTGCGGGCAAACCGCTTCACATAGATTCGGTAAGCGATGTAGGCCAAGGCTGCCAGAAGGATAACCAACAACACTATCCAACCCCACAACGGCATGTTGTCCCACAGGAGAAGCCACCAAGCCGACGAAGGAGCCCGCACCCCCTTGATGTCGACAATGGACTGCGTGGTATCGACGTCCATGGGAAGAATTTTAAGACTGAGGGCTTCGGTCGTGAGGGTATCGACTCCCGACAGGTAGCGGAAGGGCGGAATATAGAAAAAGCCCGAGTCGAACGAGGTAACCAACAGGCTGCGGTCGATTTGTATGCGGCCCTGCCCCAAGTCGGTCGTGTCGGGACGCGACACTTCGAGTATCTCTATTCCCCGGACAAGGGTGTCGGCAAAAGTGGGTAAAAGCCACACCTGGTCGCCGGCATCTTGGGCCACTTCGAGGCGTATGCGGGTCTGCTCTCCCATCCACAGGGTCAGCGAGTCAATCGACGCATGCACCGACACATCGGCAGCAACCGCCCGAGCCGGCGTTCCGGTCGCCATGATGGCGACAAGAGCCAGGAGGCTGAGTGCGATGCGTCGTGTGATTTTATTTCTTAGTCGCATATTCTTTTCCTTCTTTCTATTCTATAAACGGCGTTTAAAAAGGTTCATCAACGCCACGACGAAATCTTCGTCGGTAGCTACCGAGGTGATGTCGACGCGACTTTTTTTCAGCGATTCGTCCATCTGCGCCTGCCGTTCGTTCCACCAAGCGGCATAGTTTTCGCGCACCCGCCGCGAAGAGGTATCGACCCATACATCGCCTCCCCGCTCGGCATCGTGCAACTTGACCAGCCCCACGCGAGGCAACTCGGCCTCACGCTTGTCATAGACCTGTATGGCAACGACATCGTGCTTGCGGTTGGCGATGGTCATGGCCCCGGAAAAATCTTCGGGGGTGATGAAATCGGAAATGAGGAATACCGTGCAACGCTTCTTGATGGCATTGGTAAGGTAACGCAAGACTTGGGAGAGGTCGGTACCGGTGTGCTCGGGGGTGAAATCGATGAGCTCGCGTATGATGTAGAGGACGTGTTTCTTTCCCTTCTTGGGGGGTATAAATTTCTCGATGCGGTCGGAGAAAAAGATGACACCTATCTTGTCGTTGTTCTGTATGGTAGAGAAGGCCAACGTGGCGGCAATCTCGGTCATCATCTCTTTTTTCATTTCACCCACGGCGCCGAAATTGCGACTGGCCGAGACATCGACCAGCAACATAACGGTCATTTCGCGTTCCTCTTCAAAAACCTTGACATAAGGACGCTGCTGCCGGGCGGTCACATTCCAATCGATGTCTCTCACATCGTCGCCATACTGGTATTCGCGCACCTCCGAGAAGGCCATACCCCGCCCTTTGAAGGCCGAATGGTATTGCCCGGCAAAAATGTTTCGAGAAAGTCCGCGCGTCTTTATCTCGATGCGACGGACCTTTTTCAGCAACTCGGTTGTGTCCATAATAATACTCCTTTGCGGGTAACGCGGCGATTAAGGCACTTCGACCTTGTTGAGGATTTCGCTGACGATTTCTTCGGTGGTGATGTTGTTGGCCTCGGCTTCATAGGTAAGGCCGATGCGGTGACGCATGACGTCGTGGCATACGGCACGCACATCTTCGGGAACGACATATCCGCGTTGTTTGAGGAAGGCATAGGAACGGGCGGCCAAAGCCAAATTGATGGAGGCACGGGGGGAGGCCCCGAAGGCGATCATATTTTTGAGGTCGGCCATACCGTGGTCTTGGGGGAAACGCGAGGCAAAGACGATGTCGACGATGTAGCGTTCTATTTTCTCATCGATATACACTTGTTGCACCACCTTGCGGGCTTCGATGATGTCTTCGGTTTTCAGCACGGGTTTCACCTCGGCTTTTTCTCCGGCGATATTCTGGCGTATGATGAGTTTTTCTTCTTCTTTCTTGGGATAGTTGATGATGACTTTGAGCAGGAAACGGTCGACCTGAGCTTCGGGAAGCGGATAGGTACCCTCTTGCTCGATGGGGTTCTGGGTGGCCATGACGAGGAACGGGTCATCGAGCTTGTAGGTATTCTCCCCGATGGTGACCTGACGCTCCTGCATGGCTTCGAGCAGCGCACTTTGCACTTTGGCCGGGGCACGGTTTATTTCATCGGCCAGGACGAAGTTGGCAAAAACCGGGCCTTTTTTTACCAAAAACTGCTCTTTGGCCTGGCTATATACCATGGTTCCCACCACATCGGCCGGGAGCAAGTCGGGCGTGAACTGTATGCGGCTGTACTTGGCATCGATGAGCGACGCCAACGTCTTGATGGCAAGGGTCTTGGCCAATCCCGGCACACCTTCGAGCAAGATATGTCCGTTGGACAGGAGACCTATCATCAACGAATCGACGAGATGTTTCTGTCCCACGATGACGCGGTCCATGCCCATGGTAATCATGTTTACGAATGAGCTTTTACTGGCAATCAGCTCATTAAGCTCCCTGATATCTACTGTCTGGCTCATAATTTATCGAGTTTTCTATGGATTAGACAATTTTCTTTTTTTCTGATGCAAAAATAGAAATGATTATTTCACATTTAACAATTAGAGTGTTAAATCAATAACAACTATCTATTAAAAAAAACTAAGTCGCCGCTTCGGTACGAAACGGCGACCTGTTGGAGGGGCTAATCGAATTTCTCGTTCAGCACATCGGCAAAGGCTTTGGCTTTGGCCAACGAAGAGGGGCTGTCCGCGTCGATAGCGTATTTACGCGGGTCGGGAATCTTCACTTCGAGACCTATCGAGAGACGGTTGGGATTGGGCATTACATCTTTGTTTTCTTCATAGATGTAAACCCAGAAATCTTTGCTGCCATAAAATTCGAGTGCCAACAGCGTGAGGCGGTCGCCACGGCCAAGACGGTGCACGGCAATCGGGGGTAAAGCCTGCACGTCGACGGGGTCGGCAACAGGGGTCGTTTCTTTTTCAGAAACAACTGTCGGTGCCGGATTGTTCTCGGCCGGGAGGGTTTCTTCTTCGGTCGAATGGGGCGTCGCTTCGCGTGCCGTCTCTGCCACCGACGGTTGTTCCGTGGGGAAATAATAGTTCCACGCATCGCTCAGGGTGATGCCGCGACGGTTCAGGTTCCAGAGTGTACCGCCGGCCAAAATCAGAAGCAAAAACAAGATGGCGCAGAGGGTCGTGAGTATGGGGCGACATTGCATCTTGTCCCACATCGAGGGCGCATCGTCGTCTTCTTCATCTTCTTCGTAGTCGGTTGCTTCGGGCCCGTTTGCGACACGAGTCGCGGATACCTCCGATGAGTCAGAGGGGGCTGTTTCGGCAACAGCGGCAGTTTCCATGCCGGCGCCTTCGGGCTCACACGACTCGCTCCGGGATTCGGGCTCACAGGCAGTTTCACCGGGGAACTCGACTTCTGTTTTTCCGGCAGAGGTCGCAGCATCTTCCCTGTTGTTTTTTGGAGCGACCTCTTCGGCTGCGGCCTGAGCCTCGGCGACAATCTTTTCGAAAACGAAATCGGCCAAAGCGTCCAACTCTTCTTCGGTAAGTTTTTTCACCTCTTCTTCCTCTTCCTCACCGGGTTGGCCACCGGCCTCCTCATCGGTTGTCATTCCGGCATTTCCGGCCTCGGATTCGTCGATATTTTCAACCTCGGGCTCGGAGAGAATCTCCTCCCGGCCCGCTTCATCGGTAGCGGCAACGGGTTCGGGCGTCGGTTCTGCCCCATCGGGTTCTTGCGAAGTCTCTGCGGAGATTTCGGCATCGGGGGCAGCGCTCTCGGGGACGGCCGCGACTGTTTGGCAAGTGGCGGCCGTCGTCTCTTCCGGCGAAGTCTCTTCGTCGGTCATGATGCCGACCTCGACCATCTCCTCCTCTTCCGTCTCGTCGGCAGAGTCGTTGTCGTCGCTCGCAGCGATTTCATCGGGGAGGGCATCATCGGGCAACACCTCGGGAATAAAACAAGAGAAGGGGGCATTGACGGCTTCGCGCATGGTCTTGTCGGGCGCAAACGAGAGTTTGTAATGGCCGGGTATTTCCATGGGCTCTCCCGTGCGGACATTGACGCTGGCACGAGGCTCCACCCACACCGAGCGGAACTGACCCAGCCCGTTGATTTTCAGATTTTCGCCCTGCGACACGGTATCGGAAGCCAACGAGAAAAACTCTTTCAAGAACTGCTCGGCCTCCTTCTTGGTGCAATTACACTTACGGCTCAGCAAGTCTATCAATTCAGGAAGGGATATTTTGGCATTCATCGGGCAGAATTCTCTTTAATACGATTTTTCAACACGGCTCCGGGCTTGAAGGTGAGCACAATGCGCGGGGGAATAAGCATGCGTTTTCCTGTCGCGGGGTTGACGGTGATGCGTTCGAGCTTCTTGCGCGGCTCAAAGGTTCCGAATCCTTGTATCGAAACCGAATCCATCGAGATGCTGCGCTCCTTGATGATTTGCAACAGCCCCGAATAGAGGGCATCGACGCTCTTCTTGTCTTTTGCAAGCCGCTCTTGCAAAATCGAAAAAAACTGTTTGTGTTCCACGACAGACGATGTTTTTGGTTTTAAACTGCTATATTACTATTTTTTTCTCAAACGGCCAAATATCCGCCTGAAAATAGGTCGCCCCGACAAGAAATGCCGGGGCGAGCGTGGATATAGCGGGAATGTGCCGAACTAATCGTTCATCGAAAGCAGCAGCTCTTCGTTGGAAGAGGTCTTCTCCATGCGGTCTTTGATAAAGGTCATCGCCTCGATCGAATTCATGTCGGAGAGATACTTGCGGAGAATCCACATGCGGTTGAGGGTATCCTGGCTGAGCAACAAGTCATCGCGACGGGTGCTCGACGCGGTAATGTCGACGGCGGGGAAGATGCGCTTGTTCGACAATTTACGATCGAGTTGCAACTCCATGTTGCCGGTACCTTTGAACTCTTCGAAAATGACATCGTCCATCTTCGAGCCGGTATCGGTGAGTGCGGTGGCGATAATCGTGAGGCTACCTCCGTTCTCGATGTTCCGGGCCGCTCCGAAGAAACGCTTGGGCTTGTGCAGGGCATTGGCATCGACACCGCCCGAGAGCACCTTGCCCGAGGCCGGCGACACCGTATTGTAGGCGCGAGCCAAGCGGGTTATGGAGTCGAGCAGTATGACGACATCGTGACCGCACTCGACCATGCGTTTGGCTTTTTCGAGCACAATGCTGGCGACCTTGACGTGACGCTCGGCCGGCTCATCGAAGGTCGACGAGATGACTTCGGCCTTGACGCTGCGGGCCATGTCGGTTACCTCTTCGGGGCGTTCGTCGATGAGCAATATCATCATATACACCTCGGGGTGGTTGGCGGCAATGGCGTTGGCAATGTCTTTGAGCAGCATCGTTTTACCGGTCTTGGGCTGGGCGACAATGAGTCCGCGCTGGCCTTTACCGATGGGGGCGAACATATCGACGACGCGACACGAGATGTCGTTGCCCTGACTTTTACCGGTGAGGTTGAATTTTTCCTCGGGGAAGAGGGGGGTGAGATGGTCGAAGGGCACGCGGTCGCGCACATACTCGGGCGAGCGGCCGTTGATGCGGTCGACTTTCACGAGGGGGAAATATTTCTCGCCTTCTTTCGGGGGGCGTATCGGACCTTCTACCACGTCGCCCGTTTTCAGGCCGAAAAGCTTGACTTGGGCGGGCGAGACATAAATGTCGTCGGGCGAAGCCAAATAGTTATAATCGGACGAGCGAAGGAATCCATACCCGTCGGGCATCATCTCCAACACACCGACACCGGAGAGTATGCCGTCGAAATCGAATACTTTCTCGGGGACTTGCGGCCGATATATCGGAGCGGGGACGTTGTCGGTGTTTCCTTGTGCGGCATTGTTTTTTCCACGGGGCACAAAACGCTGGCGTTCACTGCGGGGGAAGAACGTCTGCAAGTGCACATTGTTTTCGACGACGGGCCTGGCCTGAACGTCTTCTTCCCTGCGCGGCGTTTCACCCTCTTCGGCCACCGATGCGGGGGCAGCCTGCTCGGGTGCGGCGGCTGGAACTTGTTTGGATTCGGCATCGGCCGGTTCTGCGTTGAGTTTCTGTATTTTGGGACGACGTCCACGAGGTTTCACCTCGGGGGCAATATCGTTTGCCGTTTCGGCGGGAGATTGAGATTGAAGGTTCTCTTTCGGTTCTGTTTCGGTCGCCGGCGATTCTGCGGGAGTATTTCCGGAATAAGCAATCTCCACCTGCTCGGTGAGGGCCGGGTGTGAGAAACGTACCCGGCGTGTTTTGGGGGCTGAATCGGTTGCCGGGGCTTCGGCGACTTCGGTTACCGGGAGAGCGGACTGGGACTCTTCGGCCGGTTTGTTTTTCGGCTTGCGACCACGGGCAGGTTTTTCGGGCGCATTTTCTGACGGGGCGGTCTCGGCAGCCTTGGCAGGGGCTTTTTCGGCACGTTTGGCATTTGCCTTGTTCTCCCTGGCGGCGCTCCGCTTGCCGGCCATATCGATGGCTTGCTGGTCGAGTATGGCATATACCAACTCGTCTTTGTTGGGGAAATTTACATCGCCGAGGTTCATTTCCCGGGCAATACTTTGCAATTCATCGAGATCTTTGTCTTTCAGTTCCAGAATGTTATACATAAAATTCAAGGGTATTTTCATTGCAGCCAGTCAAACATACGACAACCTTTCGCACCGAAAGGTCTATCATGCTGCATCAATAGAATATGATTTTAATAATAAGATGACGGAACAGGTGTAATTTGAAAAAACTGGGTCGATCCCTATTCCGATGCAAATATATTGGATTTTTTCGACATAACAGCCGAAATAGGCAAGAAGTTTTTATGTTAATTATTTTTCACATCTGATTTCCCAAATCTGACGGGTCTCGGGCGTGATTTTATACCCGTCGGAACTGCGTTCGCCGACAATCCACACGATTTCTTCTCCGGCACAAAGGAGCCAGGTCGACTGTTTCTGCGAAAGGGTGTACTTGTTGTTGTTGAAATAGTCACTCAACTTTTGACGGCCTTTCATGCCAAAGGGGCGGAACTTGTCGCCTTCCCGCCAGGTGCGCAGGAGAAGGGGGAACGGCAGGAGCCCGGCATCGAAACAGGCGGTGTCGGGACGGCGCGGAATCTGGTAACCTTCTGCATCATGCAGGGTGAGCGTGAGTTTCACGGGATAATCGACCGACAATGTGCCATACTCGATGAGACGGACTATCTTCTCGGAACGATGGGGGTAAAGGACAAAATCGGTGCGGTCTTTGAGCAACCGATAGACCGGAGCATCGAAAAATCGCCCCGACGGCGCATCGAGCGAGGCCCATATATCATCGAGTTGTGAGGAGTGGAAGCCATATTCCCTGATGATTTCAAACAACAGGGTGCGGGCTCCGGGCAATGCGCGCAACTGTTCTATGTCGATGTGCAGCCCGTCATCACAAGAGGTGAGCAGCTGTTGCCTGTAATCATCGACAGCCACGCGGTAAATCGACTCGACTTCGCGCAGATAGTCGGCCGTGTGGGCCAGGGATTCGTAGACCGAAGGATTGATCGACTGCATGAGGGGCAGCAACTGCAACCGAATCTTGTTGCGGGTGTAAAGGGGCTCCCGATTGGTGCTATCGACGATATAAGTGAGATGGGAATCGAAGAGGTAGGTCTCTATTTCGGCCCGACTGAGCGACAATAGGGGGCGAATCACTTTCCCGCTGAGTGGCTGTATGCCGGTGAGACCGGTAATGCCCGTTCCGCGAATGAGATTGAGCAACATCGTCTCGATGGAGTCGTCGCGATGGTGAGCCACCGCCACATAAGCGGCACCGGCCTCCCGACGCTGCTGCTCAAACCACTCATACCTCAACTCCCGACAAGCCATCTCGACCGACACCTTGTTGGCCGAGGCATAGGACATCGTGTCGAACGTTATCTCGCGAAAAGGCACCCCCATCTCGGCGGCCACCTCCCGTGCAAACTGCTGGTCGCGCACCGACTCTTCGCCCCGCAACTGGAAATTGCAGTGACAAGCCTCACAGCGATAGCCCAGCGACGTGAGTATCGAGAGCAGGGCCACGGAGTCGGCCCCGCCGCTCAACCCCACCAAGACGAGTTGTTGCGGCGTGAGCGGAATGTGCTGCGCGATGTACTGGCGCACGCGGGCGAGAAGCGTTTGTCGATTGTCCATGCGGTATCGGATATTTTACACAAACATATAAATTTTTTTTCGTTTTTCGTCGCAATCGGGTCATTATCCGCACCAATATTATTAAATTTGCACCTGAAACAGAAATATCATCAAGTCATGATAGAAAAAATAAACCGACTGAAAGAAGAAATCGAAGCCCTCTCGGCCTCAAAAGCCGAAGAGTTGGAAAATCTTCGCATCAAATATCTGAGTAAAAAAGGGGAAATATCGCAGCTCTTCAACGATTTCAGAAATGTTGCCGCCGAGAACAAACGCGAAATCGGCCAACGGCTGAATGAGTTGAAAGAGATGGCAACAGAAAAAATCAATGCGTTGCGCGAAAAGCTCAACGAGCAAACCGAAGCCGACAACACCATCGACCTCACCCGCACGGCCTACCCCGTCGCATTGGGTACACGCCACCCCATTTCCTTGGTACGCAACGAGATATGCGACATCTTCGGCCGTTTGGGATTTTCTATCGCCGAAGGCCCCGAAGTCGAAGACGACTGGCATGTGTTCTCGGCGCTGAATTTTGCCGAAGACCACCCCGCCCGCGACATGCAGGACACGTTCTTCATTCAACGTTCGCCCGATGTGCTGCTGCGCACCCACACCTCGTCGGTACAGACCCGCGTGATGGAACACGCCCAGCCCCCCATTCGCATCATCTGCCCGGGACGCGTCTACCGCAACGAAGCCATCTCGGCCCGCGCCCACTGCTTCTTCCACCAGGTTGAGGCACTCTACATCGACAAGAACGTGACATTCGCCGACCTGAAACAGGCGCTGTTGTTCTTTGCCAAAGAGATGTTCGGTCCCGAGACCAAGATACGTCTGCGTCCCTCCTACTTCCCGTTTACCGAGCCGAGTGCCGAGATGGACATCTCGTGCGACCTGTGCGGCGGAAAAGGTTGCTCGTTCTGCAAACACACGGGCTGGGTGGAGATACTGGGTTGCGGCATGGTCGACCCCAACGTGCTCGACGCCTGCGGCATCGACAGCAAGGTATATACCGGTTATGCCCTCGGCATGGGTATCGAACGCATCACCAACCTCAAATACCGCGTAAAAGACCTGCGGCTCTTCTCCGAGAACGACCAACGTTTCCTCGAAGAGTTTGAGTCGGCACACTGATTTCTTTTCGCACAAGACAGAACACCGCCATACCCCTCCCCTTCCCGGCGAGGGGTATGTCATATCATAAAGAAGAGATGAAAACAGAAGAGCGCTACCGGGCCGTCATCGAATGGTTCTCCAAAAACATGCCCGTGGCCGAGACCGAATTGCATTACCAAGACCCCTACCAGTTGATTGTTGCCGTTATCCTGTCGGCACAATGCACCGACAAGCGGGTCAATCTGGTTACCCCGGCCCTGTTTGAGAAATATCCCACCGCCGAGGCTCTTGCCGGGGCGACTCCCGAAGAGGTCTACCCCTACATCAAAAGCGTCTCATACCCCAACAACAAGGCGCGCCACCTGGTGGGTATGGCCCAAAAACTCCTCAGCGACTTCGGGGGCATCATGCCCCAGGAGGTCGAAGAGTTGCAAAAATTACCGGGCGTGGGACGCAAGACGGCCAACGTGGTGGCATCTGTGGCCTTCAACAAGGAGGCGATGGCCGTAGACACCCACGTCTTCCGCGTGTCGAACCGCATCGGTCTTACCCGCCACTCGAAAACGCCGCTCGAAACCGAGCGCACGCTGGTAAAGCACATTCCGAGCCATCTCCTGCCGATTGCCCATCACTGGCTCATTCTGCACGGCCGCTATGTGTGCACGGCCCGCAATCCCAAATGCGACGACTGCGGCCTGAAAAACGCATGCGCCTATTTCATAAAAAAAGAGAAAGAGAATTCTTAACGTGTCGCTATCTCACCCACCTCGGCCGACACGAAATCGATAAGCAGCCGCGGGGCTATCTTTATCTGCAACCCCCGCACTCCGGCACTCACATAGATAAAGTCATAATCGAGCGCCGTCGCATGGAAATAAGTGGGAAAATGCTTTTTCATGCCTATCGGCGAGCAGCCGCCCCGTATGTATCCGGTCGTAGGCAACAGTTCTTTCATGGCAATCATCTCGGCACTCTTGTTGCCCGATATCTTGGCGGCGGCTTTGAGGTCGACCTCCATGTCGCCGGGTATGACGCACACAAATATGCCGTTGCGGTCGCCCCGCAACACCAATGTCTTGAAAACCCGTTCTATCTCTTCGCCCAACTGCTCGGCCACATGGGTGGCCGCCAGATTCTCGGGGTCGACTTCATAAGGAATCAGTTCGTAGGATACTCCGGCCTTGTCGAGGAGGCGGGCCGCGTTGGTCTTGTTGATTTTCATACCGACTGCTTTTACGCGACAAAGATACGATGTTTCGGACAAAAAGAATCCGCCCTTCAATAATTTATCGAAGGGCGGATTGCAAATAAAAGAGGGTGAAAAATCAAATTGCTTTCTCGATGTCCCAGACAAAAGCGCGCAGGCCGAGAGCCGGTTTGGCCTCATCGAGGGTATGCAGGGCTTTGAGCACGATGCCCAACCGGGTCTCATCGACGATGGAGAGAATCGCCGAGTTCATGCTCGGCCAGGCATGAGACCCGTAATGGGGCTCTCCCGACTTGGAACCGCGCCCCTGCACATCTTGCCAATAGGTAAATCCCCGGCAGTTATTGTGGGTGAGTACATTGTAGACGTCTTCGTAATGGGCTTGGTCAAAGACTATAAATAAGGCTTTCATCGGAATGTCGTTTAGTTGTTATACTTCTTTTGCAGCTTTTTGCGCGTGCGCACAACGCCATTCTTGGCAAAGATGGCATAGACCACGGGGACTATAAGCAAGGTAATCAAGGTCGATACCGAGAGCCCCCATGCCACGGTCATACCCATGGGGCGCCACATCTCCGAACCCTCGCCCGTTCCCATGGCCATAGGTATCATACCGAATACCGTCGTGAGGGTTGTCATCAACACAGGACGCAGACGGGAGCGGCCGGCATGTATGACCGAATAGGTGATGGAATATCCTCGCTCACGATTGAGATTGGTGTAGTCGATAAGCACGATACCGTTCTTTACGACGATACCGGCCAGCATGACCAGACCTATCAGTGCCATGACGCTCAGGGGGGTGCCCGTCACGGCCAATCCCAGGAATACGCCGGTCGCCGCAAAAGGCAGCGAAAGCATGATGATAAAGGGATAGGTGAGCGACTCAAACTGGGCAGCCAACACGATGAAAACGAGCAGGACAATCATGGCGGCCAAAATCAGAAGGTCGCTGAATATGTCTTGCTGGTCTTCGAGCGAACCAGCCAGCGTGACAGAGACATCAGAGGGAAGGTCGATTTCGGCAAGGGCGGCCCTTACCTCGTTGGCCAAAGTACCCAGGGCGGCATCGGGAGCCACATATCCGGTAACGGTCACAACGCGTTCGCGGTTCTTGCGCTCGATGGTGGGCGGAGTAAGGCGTTCGACAACGGTTCCCAGTTCGCGTATGCGGACGCCGTTTCCCGCCGCGTTGTAAACGACGATGTTCTCGATGTCCTCAATCGACTGGCGGTATTCGGGAGCATAACGCACCGTGATGTCATACTCTTCGCCGTCTTCACGGTAATATGAGGCGGTAGTACCATTGATGCGGCTTCGCAGATAGGCCGACGCCGTAGCCACGTTCAAGCCGTGCAAGGCCAGTTTCTCGCGGTCGAAATCGACATGGTATTCGGGAATATAATCCTCTCGGCTGATGCTTGTTCCCGAGCAGCTCCTCATCTTGTTCATCACCTGTTGCACTTCACGGGCAATGCGGTCGGTGGTCATAAAATCATAGCCGTAAATCTCGACATCGACCGAAGACTGAGAGGCCATACCTCCGGTTCCTCCACCGGCGAGGACCTCAAACGTTTTTATCTCGACATACTTGCTCAGGTCGTGACGCATCGACTCACAGATTTCGAGCAAACCGCGTTCACGGTCACCGACACTCAGAAGGTCGATGTTCATCGACACGATGTGCGTACCGTTTTCCTGTATCGAGCCGTAGGTGTTGTCGGTATCGGCCTGTCCTACGGTGAAGTTGATGGTTTTTATCTCGGGATATTTTTCCCGGAACTCCTTGGTGACACGCAACGCCACGTCGCGAGAAATCTCGGTGCGCGTGCCGATGGGCATCTCTATGTTCACGGCCACACGGGCATTATCTTGCGTGGGGAAAAACTCAGAGGGAATCACCTTGGTCAACATCATACTGCCCGCGAAAACCAGGATAGCCATCACCACCACCAGCGTGCGGTGACCTACCGCCCAGGTGAGCAGGCGGGCATAGCCCAAGTCAAGGGCATCGAGTGCCCGTTCGATGGGGGTGAATATCAACTTGTAGATGCGACCTTTCTTGGGATTGAGCCGCAACCACTGCGAGCAGAGCATGGGAGTAAGCGAGAGAGCGGCTATCGTGGATATAATCATGATGATGCTGACAATCCAGCCCAACTGACGGAAGAGGACACCCGCCATACCGGTAATCAAGGTCAATGGCAGGAACACGGCCAACATGGTGAGTGTCGACGCGATAACCGAGATGGCCACCTCGTTGGTACCATGCACGGCGGCCTGTTTGGGTGCACTTCCCCGTTCGATGTGGTTGGTCACGTTTTCGAGCACCACGATGGCATCATCGACCACCATACCGATGGCAATACTCAACGAACTGAGCGATATGATGTTGAGGGTATTTCCCGACACCAACAGGTAACAGAACGAGGCAATGAGCGAAATAGGTATCGTGATGATGATGATGAAGGTGGCGCGCCAGCGGCCGAGGAAGAACAGCACGACGAGCATCACAATGACGAAGGTCACCAGCACCGTTTCGACAAGGCTGCTGATGGTATTCTCGATGTTGGTAGAGGTATTGATGATGATACCGAGTTTGACGTCGGAAGGAAGCGTCGACTGTATGACAGGCAATTTCTCGAGCACCTCGTTGGCAATGTTTACCGAGTTGGCCCCCGACTGCTTCTGTATCACAATCATACCGCCCTGCTTGCCGTTGTTGTAGGCTTCTTGCTCACGCTCCTTGACCGAGTCGACCACCCGGGCCACGTCGCGCAGATAGACCGAGCTGCCGTTGTAGGTGCCCACAACGATGTCGTTGAGCTGGTGAGGGTCGGAGAACTCTCCTTGCACACGCAACGAATAGGTATTGGAACCGATGTCGAAACTACCGCCGGGCGTATTGAGGTTCTCACTGGCGATAATCGACGAGATGGTCTCGACCGACAGATTATAGGCTTCGAGTTTATTCGGGTCGCAATAGACCTGGATTTCACGCTCGGGTGCACCCGAGATGGAAACGGCACCGACTCCCGAGATACGTTTCAGCGGATTGGCCACCTTGTCATCGAGAATCTTGTAGAGACCGGGCATGCTCTCCTCGGCGGTAACAGAGAGTATGACAATAGGAATATCCTCGGTACCGAACTTAAAGAGCACCGGCGTACCGGCATTGTCGGGCAACGTGGAGCGTATCATGTCGATTTTGTCACGCACATCGTTGGTAGCCACGTCGATGTCGGTACCATACTCAAATTCGAGCGTGACAATCGAGAGGTTTTCTTTCGATTGCGAAGAGATGTCTTTGAGGTCGCTCACGGTGTTGAGCGTGTTCTCCATGATTTTGGTGACGTTGGTCTCAATATCGGCGGCACTGGCACCGGGATATGAGGTAAGCACCATGATCGTGTTGGTCTCGATATTCGGCAACAAGTCGATGGAGAGGCGGGTCAACGAGAAAAGACCTATCACCACGACTGCGACAAAACAGAGGGCCGTCGTAATGGGTTTCTTGACCGCGGTGGAATAGAGACTCATATTGTTGTTTTTTTGAAGAGGTAAGACGACTTGTTATTTACTCTACAACCGTGACCTCTGCCCCGTTGTAGAGACGCGATTGTCCTGCGACGACAACACGGGCCCCGTCGGGAACTCCCGAAAGGACCTCATAGCGGGAATCGGTGCGACGTCCCAATTCGACTTTGACGAAATCGACCTTCCCGTCGTTATAGACGTAGACATAACGGTCGCCCGAGCCGGTCTGCCTCACGACAGCCAAATCGGGTAAAACGACACGGCGCTCGGTTCCGAAGTTGATGTTCACACGGGCAAACATGCCGGGACGCACCCGCATGTCTTTATTGTCCAGTTGTATCTCTACCGGGAAGGTGCGCGTAGCGGCATCGATGGTGGGATATACAAGGCTTACTTTCCCGGTAAATTTTTCGTCTTTATAGACATCGAGACGTATCGTCACCGGCATACCTTCTTTGACTTGGGTATAGAAACCTTCCGAAACGTGTATCATCAGTTTCACGGGGACAATGTTCTGCACGGTAAGGAGGGGGGTTCCCGCGGAATACATGTCGCCGTTGTCGTAGTTGCGAGCCGTCACAATACCGTCGATGGGGCTGATGAGCTGGGTGTTTTCTTTGAGGTTCTCATAAGCGGTGCGTGCCACATCGAGTTGGGTTTGCTGGGCATCGAGGAGCTGTTTCGATGTGCCTCCCACCTCATAGAGGGCCAGTTGGCGGTCATATTCGAGCTGGATATTGTCGAGTTGCGTTTTGGACTGCACGAGGCTCGAACGGTCCATCTCGGCCAGCAACTGCCCGGCTTTTACCTGGTCGCCGACCTCCACCAGAATTTTATCGATGCGTAAAACGACCGACGGAGATATGTTATTGACCACATCGGCATCGACCGTGGCGGTAAATTCCTGCGTTTGCTCGACCGGTTGCACATTTACGGTTTCGAGTCGCACCTGAGGCTTTTCTTCGACAGCCGTCGTCTGTTTCTTTTCTTCGGTACAAGCCGTGAGTACCGAAAGCGCCATGACACAAATCGCGGCATTTCTTCTAAAACATTCCATATATAAGGTATTTTTTATTTTTCTTCATCGAGTTTATAACGGTCGAAATCGACATTTCCTGAAATCTGTTCGAGGTCGGACTGTGCCGTGAGATAATCGTGTATGGCCTGGAAATAAGAGAGCCGCGACGTGGCCAAAGCCAAGTTGGCATCGTCGAGTTCGATGATGGTGGCGGCTCCGACTTCAAACTTCTTTTGCATAATCTCGTAGGCTTTCTCTGCTTGCCGCACGCCCTCTTTGCTCGATGCGACCTGCTTGATTGACGCCTTGATATTGTCCATGGCCGCTGTCAGCTGCATACGCAGATTGCGTTCGAGGTTGATGCGTTGATACTGCATCTCGTTGTAGGCGACACGAGCCTGCTTGCCTTTGTAGTACCGGGTTCCGCCACTGAAAATGGGAATCGACAACGAAAGGCCGACGTAAGAATAGGGGGTCCAACGGAAATCATCGAACATGCCGCCATTGCTCATCGAAGACCAGGTATAGGAACCGACAAAGGCCAGTGTGGGTGCCCACGACATGTGCTGGGTTTTCAGAGCCTGTTTCAGATAAGCGCTCTGCAAGTCGAGTTGGCGCAAACTGGTGTTTGCCGCCAATGACGTATCGGGTTGCAACATATCGGCATACATGTCTTCTTCATAATCGGAAAGGCGGGTGGCAAGACCGATGCGCAGCTCGGCATCGATACCCAAAAGCACTTTGAGATTGAGTTTGGCGAGACGCAAAGCATTCTCGGCCTGCAACAGCGAAGGTTCGAGGTTGCGGACTGCCACATCGGCTCGCAACACATCGTATTCCGATGCCGTACCCTGCTCAAATTTGTGCCGATAGGTATCGGCATTGGCACGAGCATTGGCGTAGCTTTGCTGCAAGACATCGTAAGAGTCTTGTGCCATGAGTATGGCATAATAGGCTTTCTTCACCTGATCGACCATCGAAAGACGCGACGAACGGGCGCTCTCGACCGATTGTTCGAGCTGCACGGCCGACAATTTGAGGCTCTTCCAAAGAGAGGGTGCTATAATCGGCAATGAAAGAGAGAAACCGGTCGACCAGGAATTATCGAGACCCACTTCGAGACCGTCGTCCATGCCGGGAATATCCATATACATAACCTGCTTTTTCAACGTACGGGAATAAGAGCCCGAATAATCGACCGTGGGCAGCAATCCTCCCAAAGTCTCACGACGGGCGTAGTCGGTGCGTTTTATTTCCATGTCGGAGACGACAATCGTCGGGTTTTCACTGAGGGCGATGGCGATAGACTGGTCGAGCGACAACGTGATGGAGTCGGTCGGCCCGGCTGCGACTCCCGTAGCGATGCCTAAAAACATCGACACAAAAGCAAACGCCATACAATTCTTCTTTTTCATTTCAGAATTCAGGTTTGGTTACTTTATGTATGTTTTGCAAGATTATGCGCAGCGACTCTTTTCAAGAGATTCTTCCACCCATATTCTCAGAGGACAGTTTCAATGTATAATCTGTTTTTTATCGCGGGAACCATATTCTCCAACAAGGGTCAACCTTCTACGATTGTCATTCTCAAAGGAAAGCCCTTTGGCAAGAGAGTGTGGCATGACATCAATTCATGTCGGCTTCGGCAAAATAACGATTGATGATTTCCAACCCCTTCTCGGTGGCAATGCCGCGTATAAAGGTTTTGAAAATCATCTCAAACGCTTCCATGAAGGTAAACTCCACGGTGCATATCTCGTCGAGGCTGAAAAGAATATCGAATTTTGTCGAGAGGAGTTGTGCCACAATGTCACAACGGCACTCTTTGAGAATGACCCCTTCGGCCTGGCCTTGTTCGAGAATGTGGCGCATACTTTCGGTTTGGGAAGCCCGCTCATCATCGAACATGCGCGACACCTGGGGGTGATAACGTTTCAGGTCGGAAAAATAGTTGCGATTTACATTGCGCATGCGTTTCCATTGTATCATAAAGACTTCGAGCAAAAACACCAAGGCATTGTCGACTTTCTGGGCAACCTCCAACGACATTTTTTCTATCTCCCTACGATTCCATGTAAGGCATTCGAGCAAAAGTTGGTCTTTGTCTTTAAAGAGTTCATACAAAGTTCGTTTTGAAATACCCACCTGTGAAGCGATATAATCCATCGTTATGGATTTGATGCCATGGCGGAGGAAGAGGGCAAATGAGGTTTCTATTACTCGTTGTTTCAGATCGCTGGTCATTGTAAAATATAGATATTGGAGCACAAAGATATAAGAAAACTCAATGAAAGGGAAAAGTTTTCTTGGATTTGTGCATATACACTGTTAATTCATGTAAACTCCGTTGTGGAGGGCTTTCCCGGCAAACCGTGTCGAATCAACAATCGCAAAGCACCCAACCATGACAATGCAACACAAAACAAGCCATAAAACAGACAATTTATCGGCATACGCCTTGTTTCAATATAATTTTGTTTAAAAATCACATTTTATGATGCTACTTTTCCATATAAATTCCTATATTTGTAGAGCTGAAATTTGGCCTGACTCAAAAGCAGGCCGTTTTTACTGTTTAAATCTTTATATAAACATATATGGCAAAAGTTACGAAAGAAGCCGCCTTGCGCTACCACAGCGAAGGTCGCCCGGGGAAAATAGAAGTAATCCCCACCAAACCTTACAGTACCCAAATGGACCTCTCGCTCGCCTATTCTCCGGGTGTAGCCGAGCCGTGTCTCGAAATCGAAAAAGATGCCCAGACAGCGTATGAATACACCTCGAAAGGCAACCTTGTTGCGGTCATCTCCAATGGTACGGCCGTGCTGGGACTTGGCGACATAGGAGCCTTGGCCGGCAAACCCGTAATGGAAGGCAAAGGACTACTGTTCAAGATTTTTGCCGGCATCGACGTGTTCGACATCGAAGTCAACGAGAAAGACCCCGAGAAATTCATTCAGGCCGTGAAGGCCATCGCCCCCACCTTCGGCGGCATCAACCTCGAAGACATCAAGGCTCCCGAGTGCTTCGAAATCGAAAACCGGCTGAAAGCCGAGCTCGACATTCCCGTCATGCATGACGACCAGCACGGAACGGCCATCATCTCCGGCGCCGGACTGCTCAACGCCCTCGAAATCCAAGGCAAGAAAATCGAAGACGTGCGCATCGTCGTGAACGGAGCCGGCGCATCGGCCATCTCCTGCACCAAGCTCTACATCATGCTCGGCGTGAAACCCGAAAACGTGGTGATGGTCGACAGCAAAGGGGTCATCAACGACAAACGCACCGACCTCAACGAGTCGAAAAAACAATTTGTCACCCACCGCGACATCAGCACACTGGCCGAGGCCATGAAAGGCGCCGATGTGTTCTTGGGACTCTCCCGTGCCGATGTATTGAGCCCCGAGATGGTGCAGTCGATGAACGACCGCCCCATCGTCTTCGCATTGGCCAACCCCAATCCCGAAATCTCGTATGAAAAGGCCAAGGCTTCGCGTCCCGACCTGATTTTTGCTACCGGCCGTTCGGACTATCCCAACCAAATCAACAACGTGCTGGGATTCCCCTACATCTTCCGCGGCGCACTCGACGTGCGGGCCACCTGCATCAACGAAGAGATGAAACTGGCCGCCGTCTATGCCATCGCCTCCTTGGCCAAAAAACGAGTACCCGACGTGGTGAACGCCGCATACGGCGTCGAAAGCATCAGCTTCGGCCCTGAATACATCATACCCAAAGCCCTCGACCCGCGCCTGCTCACCACCGTGGCTCCGGCTGTGGCACAAGCCGCCATCAAATCGGGCGTGGCCCGCAAGACCATCGACAACTGGACGGCTTATCAAACCAAGCTCGAAGCCCTCATGGGCTACGACAACAAGATGTTGCGCAACTTCACCGACATGGCCAAGCAAAACCCCAAACGCGTGGTATTTGCCGAGGCCAACCATGTGAACATGCTCACCGCCGCCGTCACGGCATACCAGGAAGGCGTATGCCACCCTATCCTCCTGGGTAACGCCGACTACATCAGGAACCTCGCCAAGGATTTGGGACTGAGCCTCGACGGCATCGAAATCGTCAGCCTGCGTAGTGAAGCCGAAGCTCACCGCCGCCGGCACTATGCCAAAATATTGTCGGAAAAACGTCACCGTGAAGGCATCACCCCCGACGAAGCCAACGAGAAGATGTATGACCGCAACTACTTCGGCATGATGATGGTCGAATGCGGCGATGCCGACGCCTTCATCACCGGTACCTATACCAAATATACCGAAACGATACAGATTGCCAAAGATGTCATCGGCATTCGCGAGGGCCACACCCACTTCGGTGCCATGCACATCATCACGACCCCCAAAGGCACCTTCTTCCTGGCCGACACGCTCATCAACCGTCACCCCAATACCGAGACACTCATCGATATTGCCAAGCTCGCCAACGAAACCCTCAAATTCTTTGCCCAAGAGCCCAAAATCGCCATGCTCTCCTACTCCAACTTCGGTGCCGACAAAGTGGGCAGCCCGGCTCTCGTGCACGAAGCGGTTGCCGCCATGCAACGCGAATATCCCGACTTGGCCATCGACGGCGAGATGCAGGTGCACTTTGCCCTGAACAAGGAGTTGCGCGACCGCACCTTCCCGTTCAGCCGACTGGCCGGCAAAGATGTCAACACGCTCATCTTCCCCAACCTCAGCTCGGCCAACTCGGCCTACAAGCTGCTGCTCGAAATGGGCATCGGCAACTCCATCGGCCCGATACAGATGGGCTTGAACAAGCCGATTCACTTCACCGACATCGAGAGCTCGCCGCGCGACATCGTCAACCTCACCACCGTTGCCGTGGTCGACGCCATCGTACAAGAGAAAATCGAGAAGAAATAAGTTTTTCAATCTTTCACCGACGGCACCGTCCCGAATGATTTCGGAACGGTGCCGTTTTCCTATCCGACTTCGCTGCCATGAAAAAAACGCTTTTACTGCTTTTCCTGTTTGCCACCTCAGTCCTTTCGGCTCAAAACGTGGTCAACATTCAATACTCTGATAGTGACGACCCTGTGTGGAAACTATACGCCAAGGCACAAAACTGTCATTATATGCGAGTGACCCTGTCGGGAGATTTCTCCGGGAAAACACGGTACAGGGTTTTTCAAAACGTCTGCCGGGACGGGCACATCACGACACAAAAAGATGTCCTGCCCGAACGATTCTACTGGTCGTCGATAAACGACTCCATCATAACCATCGACTTCCTCTCCTATCCTGTAACTCCCGACAGCGTGAAAATAGTCACTGACAACAGTGCCTACGACATCTCCAAAAGCATGGAATTCGCATCTGGTGGCATCTTCATGGAGACCCTTAGCGAAGAACCTTACACCACTTGGCAAGAGATACCTTTTATCGCCTATACCTCGGGTATCATAGAACCGATAGTCATTGAGGGTAAAAGTTACGACGCACAGAAATTCTGTAAATTGCGAGACATGAAATTGCACCCGATAAAATGGAAAGACATCGAAGGGGTGAGCGACTACATCTATTTCTCAATCATCTTTCAATAAACCGGGCCACAAACAAGCCGAGGCGGTAATGGTTGTTCCATCACCGCCTCGGCTGTATAGTGAATCCGATATTTTTACGAACGAGGAGTGAAACGCAACTCTTTACCCCGGCAGGAAGGCTCGACCTGCCCGTTCTGATAGGCTATGATGCCATTGACAAACGTGGTGTCGATGGTCACCGGGAACGTATGGTTCATAAAGGGCGACCAGCAGCACTTGGTCAACACGTTCTCGGGAGTGACGGTATAAGGCTGTTGCGGGTCGACCAGCACCATATCGGCATAATATCCGGGACGGATAAATCCGCGGCGTTCGATTCCGAACAACTTGGCCGGAGCATGGCACATGCGTTCGACAACGGTCTCGACGGGAATCACGCCCTGCAACGATTTTTCGAGCATCACTTGCAAGGAGTGTTGCACCAGGGGGCCGCCCGAGGCGGCTTCGAGGCACGACCCCTCCTTCTCGGCCAAGAGGTGCGGAGCGTGGTCGGTGGCCACGACATCGATGCGCCCCGAGACAGTGGCCTGCATGAGTGCTTCGCGGTCGGCCGCCGTCTTGATGGCCGGGTTCCACTTGATAAGGTTCCCATACTCGGCATAGTCGCGGTCGTCGAAAAAGAGGTGATGCACGCACACCTCGCCGGTGATGCGTTTTTCCTCAATGGGGCCGTCACTCAGGAGGGTCAACTCCTTGGCCGTGGAGAGATGGAGCAAATGCAATCGGGCATTGTAACGTTGCGCCAATTCTACGGCCTGCGACGAGGAGGCATAACAGGCTTCGGCACTGCGTATCAGCGGGTGAAAGGTCACCGGCAGGTTTTCGCCGAACTCTTCGATGTACTTCTGTTTGTTGGCCTTGATGATTTCTTCTTTTTCGCAATGCACGGCAATGAGCGCGGGTGCCTCGGAGAAGATGCGGGACAGCGCGTCGGCATTATCGACCAGCATATTCCCGGTCGACGAGCCCATAAACACTTTCACGCCGCACACCCGGCGATAGTCGGCACGAAGCACCTCTTCGATGTTTTCGTTGGTCGCACCGATGTAGAACGAATAGTTGGCCAATGAAGTCTGTGCCGCACGGGCGAACTTCCAGTCGAGCGCGTCACGCGTAATCGTCGGAGGCTTGGTGTTGGGCATCTCCATGAAGGAGGTGACGCCCCCGGCCACAGCGGCCATCGACTCGGTATTGATGTCGGCCTTGTGGGTAAGGCCGGGCTCCCTGAAATGCACCTGGTCGTCGATAACACCCGGCAGGAGCCACTTGCCGGTGGCATCGATGACGCGGTCGACATGGCCTTCGATGTCGGCATAAGAATCGTCGGTATAGACGGTCGAGATGGTATCACCGACCACCAGCACCGAAGCCAACTGGCTTTTGCCCTCGTTGATGAGCAGGGCATTTTTTATCAAGAGACTTTTCATGGGTGCCTCAACGGGTTATTGTTTGCTTTTCTGGGGATATTTCCTGAACCAGCTCCAAAATTTGAGCCGCAGGACACCGAAGACCGCTTCGCCGAAGATGCCGCCGCTCATCTTGCTCACGCCGAGTTCGCGGTTGATGAAGATGATGGGCACTTCGGTTATCTTGAATCCGCACTTGTAGGCGGTAAACTTCATCTCGATCTGGAAGGCATATCCTTTGAAGTGGATACGGTCGAGTTCTATCGTTTCGAGCACCTCGCGACGGTAGCAGACAAAACCGGCCGTGGTGTCGGCGATTTTGAGTCCGGTGACGATGCGCACATATTTCGAGGCGTAGTATGACATGATGACGCGCCCCATGGGCCAGTTGACCACGTTGACGCCAGTAATGTAACGCGAACCGATGGACATGTCGGCTCCCCCGTTGGCACAGGCGTCGTAGAGACGCAACAGGTCGTTGGGGTTGTGGGAGAAATCGGCGTCCATCTCGAAGATGTAGTCATACTTCTGCTCGATGGTCCATTTGAAGCCGGTGATGTAGGCCGTGCCGAGGCCGAGTTTTCCCCGCCGCTCGATCATGTGCAGACGGCCGGCAAACTCGTCGGCCTGCAACCGCTTGACGATGTCGGCGGTACCGTCGGGCGAACCGTCGTCGATAATCAACACATCGAACACATGCGGCAACGTCATCACCGCGCGTATGATATTCTCTACATTTTCTTTTTCGTTATAGGTCGGAATGATAACCACCCCGTCGGCTTTTTTCTGGACTTCACTCATAAATTTGAGGCGTTGGTAAGTGGCTACAAAGTTAAACGAAATAGGGAGATTGCAAAACTTCCTCGGTATAAAATATCGGAATGCGACCCGGTTTTGGGGACGAAACGTTCATTTTTGCCAACCGCGGAGGCTCCGAAGGCGTGCGAGCAGGAGGATAGGGGAACGGCAAAACGGACGCGGGAATTTCCGTCGGAATTTTGTTTTTACATTCCAGTCTCCTGCATTTTGAGGTAAAAAATGTATTTTTGCGACAACATTTCAGAATCATGGTCGAACTCCATTCGTTACAAAATCTGTTCTTGACAACGGCTCGCGGCGAAGCCTTGAAGCGTTTTGTCAAGGACGGCACTCTCTCCCGGCTGCATGTCTCGGGGCTGCAAGGCTCGGCGGCGGCGTTGCTGCTTTCGGGGCTTCCCGAGTGCGGCGTCACGACGCTTTTCATCGCCAACGACGCCGAAGAGGCCGGTTATCTCTACAACGACTTCACCCAGATACGGGGCGACGAGCGGGTGCTGTTTTTCCCCTCGGGCTACAAGCGGGCGTTGAAATACGGGCAGGTCGACCCGGCCGCCGACATTCTCCGCACCGACACCATCAACCGCCTGCAACAGGCCGCCGAACCGCTCATCGTGGTGACCTACCCCGATGCGCTTTGCGAAAAGGTGGCCTCGAACGAAGAGCTGCACCGCAACACCCTGCGGCTGGCCAAGGGCGAGAAGTGCAACCTGACCGATGTGGCCGACATTCTCTCGGGCTACGGATTCGAACGCGTCGACTATGTCTACGAGCCGGGGCAGTTTGCCGTCAGAGGCAGCATTGTCGACGTCTATTCGTTCTCCTCCGACCTGCCCTTCCGCATCGACACTTTCGGCGATGAAATAGAGAGCATACGGGCGTTCAACATCGACACGCAACTTTCGCAAGAGCCCGTCGAGGAGATTTCCATCATTCCCGACCTGCAAAAGGGTTCCGAGTCGGGCATCTCGCTGCTGCAATTCATCGACCCGCATACGATGCTCGCGGTGAAAGACCTGGCCTGGGTGCTCGAACGCATGCACAGCATCGCCACCGACACCATCTCGCAGCAGCTGCTCATCACCGAGGAGGGCGACCTGCATGCCCGCGAGAAACTTATCGACGTCGACGAGTTTGCCCGCGGCGTGCTCGACTTCAAACGCATCGACTACGGCAACAAGCCGTTCCACGGAGAGACGGGTGCGACCCTGGCGCTGAACTGCTCGCCGCAACCCATCTACCACAAGAATTTCGACCTCGTGAGCGAATCGTTCTCTTCGCTGCTGCACGAGGGCTACTCGCTCTATATCCTGAGCGACAGCGAGAAACAGACACAACGCATCGCCAACATTTTCGAGGACAAAGGCGAAGACATCGCCTTCACCGCCGTCAACAAAACCCTGCACGAGGGATTCATCGACAACGAATTGCACCTCTGCTTCTTTACCGACCACCAGCTCTTCGATCGATTCCACAAATACCGGCTGCGCAGCGAGAAGGCCCGCTCGGGCAAACTGGCGCTGTCGCTCAAAGAGCTGCGCCAGTTCGAGGTAGGCGACTACATCGTGCACATCGACCACGGCGTGGGCAAGTTCGGCGGGCTGTTCCGTGCCGAGCTCAACGGCACCATGCAAGAGGTCATCAAGCTCATCTATCAGAACGACGACATTCTCTTCGTCAACATACACGCCCTGCACAAACTGGCCAAATACCGGGCCAAGGAGGGTGAACCGCCCCGCATCAGCAAACTGGGGTCGGGCGCCTGGGAGCGCATGAAGGAGAAGACCAAGAGCAAGATGAAAGACATCGCCCGCGACCTCATCAAGCTCTATGCCCAACGATGCAACGAAAAGGGCTTTGCTTTCTCGCCCGACACCTTCATGCAACACGAGCTCGAAGCCTCGTTTATCTATGAAGACACGCCCGACCAACTGAAATCGACGGCCGAAGTGAAAGCCGACATGGAACGCGACCGCCCCATGGACCGCCTCATCTGCGGCGACGTGGGCTTCGGCAAGACCGAAATCGCCATACGCGCCGCCTTCAAGGCCGCCTGCGACAACAAGCAGGTGGCAGTGCTGGTACCCACGACGGTGCTGGCCTTCCAGCATTTCAAGACATTCAGCGAGCGGCTCAAAGATTTCCCCGTGAAAGTGTCGTACCTGAGCCGCGCCCGCACCTCGGCACAAATCAAAGAGACCATCAAAGGCATCGCCGACGGCAGCATCAACATCGTCATCGGCACGCACCGCCTCATCGGGAAAGACGTGAAATTCAAAGACCTCGGGCTGCTCATCATCGACGAGGAACAGAAATTCGGCGTCGCCGTGAAAGAGAAACTCAAACAGATGCGCGTCAATGTCGACACCCTCACCATGTCGGCCACCCCTATCCCCCGCACGCTGCAATTCTCGCTCATGGGAGCCCGAGACCTCTCGGCCATCACCACGCCGCCCCCCAACCGCTACCCGATACAGACCGAGGTGCACGCCTTCAACGAAGACATCATACGCGAAGCGGTCAACTTCGAGTTGAGCCGCGGCGGACAGGTTTTCGTCGTGAACAACCGCATACCGCAACTCTACGACCTCGAACGGCTCATTCACAAACTCGCACCGGGTGCCCGCACCGTCATCGGCCACGGGCAGATGAACCCCGAGGAGCTCGAACGGGCCATCTTGGGCTTTGCCGACTACGAGTATGACGTGCTCATCGCCACGACCATCATCGAGTCGGGCATCGACATGCCCAACACCAACACCATCATCATCAACAACGCCCAGAACTTCGGCCTGAGCGAGCTGCACCAGTTGCGCGGCCGCGTGGGTCGCAGCAACAAAAAGGCTTTCTGCTACCTGCTCACCCCTCCCCTGCGCGAACTTACGGTCGACGCGCGACGCCGCTTGCAGGCCATCGAGAGTTTCTCGGAACTGGGCAGCGGCATACACATCGCCATGCAAGACCTCGACATACGCGGAGCGGGCAACCTGCTGGGCGCCGAACAGAGCGGATTCATCGCCGACCTCGGCTACGAAACCTACCAGAAAATCCTGCGCGAAGCGGTGCAGGAACTGAAAGAAGACGAGTTTGGCGACCTCTATGCCTCGACCGACGACGAACCGGAGAGCTACTCGGCCGACTGCCAAATCGAGTCGGATCTCGAACTGCTCTTCCCCAACGACTACATTCCCGGCGCCTCGGAACGCATCTCGCTCTACCAGGAACTCGACAACATGGAGAAGGAGAGCGACATTCAGGCGTTTGCCGAACGGCTGCGCGACCGCTTCGGCCGCATACCGCACGAGGGCGAAGAACTGATACGCGTGGTGAGCCTGCGCCGCATGGCCAAGCAACTGGGCATGGAAAAGGTGGTGCTGAAACAGGGCAAGATGATTCTGCATTTCGTCTCGGACGAGCACACACGGTATTTCCAGTCGCCGGCCTTCGGCAAGATACTGACCTACCTGCAAAAGTATCCCCGCCGCTGCCAGCTGCGCGAGATAAAGGGAAAACGGTCGATGGTCGTGGCTCAGGTCGACTCGGTAAAATGCGGCATGGAGATTCTCCAAGAGATTCTCAACCTCGACGCGGCATAAACACACGAAAATTTTTTCCGGGATTCCCGTCCGGAGACAGGGGCGACGATTCACGCCGGATTCCGAGCCGACACCCGAAACGACGGGGAGGTTACGGTCTTTTGCTTTTGCTCGCTGCTCCACCACTCCCCCGCTGTTCTTTGCATTTTCCCGCTGTCCTTGTCATTCCCCGCTTGACGGGGAATCCTCCCGCATGGCAAAAAGCCGGGAAATGACAAAAACTCCAAACCAACGCAAAAAATAAAGCGGGGAAACTGTAACCTTTTCCTTACTTTTGCGACTAAGAGAGAAAAAACCTCTACTTACAAACCCCATGAAAAAGACCTGTCTGCTTCTATTACTGTGTTTGCTGGCAACAGCCTGCAACCGCTGTCTGACCCTCGAACAGCCCGAGATAACCCACAATCTCTCCACAAATAATCTGGTCCTCGAACGCATCGTGTGCACCCCCGAGGCAACGCGCCTCGACCTAACCGTATGCTGCCTGCCGGGAGGTCGATTCTCCCTATCGCCCGAGACGCATTTGCAAAGCTCGAAAGGGGAACGGAAATATGCCCTCACCCGAACCGAAGGCGTCGAGACAGGGAAGAAAATCCAATCCGATTCGACAGGACTCACCGCCGTCTCCCTGTTTTTCGAACCATTGGCCGACGACGAAGAACAAATCGACTTCATCGAAAGCGAAGAGTGGCAACTCCTCGGCATCAGCCTCTCTCCTCGAAAGAAACCGGCCAAAATCGAATGCCTCATCGAAGGGACGGTCACCGGCCGCCCCCAAAGCACGGCCATCTTGCTCAATAGCCCCGAAGAGGTGTTCAACCGATACGCATCAAAAGGAAACATCGTCATTCCCGTGCGCAACGGGAAGTTCTCCTATCGGTTACGAACCGACACCTGCACGGCCTACGGGCTCTGTTTCAACGACGAGTGGATAAACGGCCGCGCATACATCAAAGATTTCTTCGCCGAGCCGGGGCGTCTCGTGCTCACTATCAAAGGTGATGACACATTTCGTGTCGAAGGGGGCAAACTCAACGATGAGTACCAACGGCTCCGCTCCTATGGCCATGAACGCATGCAACCCATTTTTGACAGGCGCGACTCACTCGATAAAGCCCGAAAATTCTACACGCCGGAAGTCTATGCCCTCTTCGACGAGATGGACTCCTGCTCCGACCGTACCAAACTGAACTTGCTGAGCGAGAAATTCCAAAACCTGCGGGTCGACGGGAAAGCATACAGCCGGGAAGGCGATGCCTGGGACAAAACAGCACAAAAGACCATTACCGAAATCGGAGAATGGGAGTTTGCCCAAATCAAGGGACACCCCTCACTGGCCACCTATTACCTGCTACACGAGAAACTGAAAGCGTGCATCGTCTATGACAAACAGCCGGCACCCGATTCTCTGGTCGATGTTTACCGTACCCTATACCTCCCCTCCTATCCCGAACACCCTTTCACCCGGGAAATCGGGACATACCTCCAATCACAACAGACATTTGTCGGAGGGAAATACATCGACCTCGTTCTGCCCGATACCACAGGCACGCCGCACCGGCTCTCTGAACTGCTACGGGGCAGCAAGATTGCCCTCATCGACTTCTGGTCGATTCACTGCGGGCCCTGCCGCCGCACCTCAAAGGCAATGATTCCCGTGTATGAAAAGTACAAGGACAAGGGGTTCTGCATCGTCGGCATCAGCCGCGACGGCAGACAACAGATGATACGGGGCATACGCCATGACGGTTACCCGTGGATAAACCTCATCGACGAATACAACAGAAACCAGATATTCAAAAGCTACGGTATCGACAATTCCGCCGGCTACACGTTCCTGGTCGACAGCTGCGGCACCGTCATCGCCGCCGGCGCTTCGGCCGAAGAGATGACGGCCATCGTCGAGAGATATTGCCAGTGACGACTTCCCGTCTTTCCCGCCTGGCAGGGAAACAGCGGCGCAAAGGGGTTCCGGGCAACCCTTCCTTTTGAGCCCTCCTTCGCACGAGAAGGGAGTGGACATGGTCTTTGCGAGATTTCCCGGCACAAATCGGGATTTCCTGAAAACGGCGAGCCCCGCGCAGTCGACTGCGCGGGGCTCGTCATCTCATCGGCCCTTACTCGGGGAATCGCAACGACTCGACCTTGGAAAGACGCTCACGCAAACGGGGAAGCATGGTGCGGCGCTGGCGCAGGGTCATGTCGCAATCGAGGTCGAAATACTGGGAGATGATGGTGGCATTCTCTTCCTTGACAATGCGCATCACATCATTCATAAAGGGATATTCAAAAAATATGCGCACATCTTCCTCGACGAGACACTCGACGATTTCGTTGGCGCGTATGGCGTCGGCGGCCGCTGCCCGGTAAGCCTCGATGAGACCGCTGGTCCCGAGCTTGATGCCCCCGAAATAGCGCACCACGACGATGAGCACGTTGGTAAGCCCGAAGGAGTTGATTTGCCCCAAGATGGGCTTGCCGGCCGTTCCCGACGGCTCCCCGTTGTCGTTGACCCGATATTCGGTGCGGGCCGCGCCCAACATATAGGCCCAACAGACGTGCCGGGCATCGTAATACTCTTTTTGGTAACGGGCTATGGCCTCTTTGGCCTCATCGAGCGTCGACACAGGCACGACAAAAGAGATGAACTTGCTCATCTTCTCCTTGTAGAGCCCCTCGGAAAGGCGGGCTACGGTGAGGTAGGTGTCGTCGGCCATCGGCAAAAGAGGGAAAATGTGTTTTTATCAGCAAGCCTTGAAACTCATGTCGAGCCCCTTGACCGAATGGGTGAGCGCACCCACCGAGACGAAATCGACTCCGCACTCGGCATAGTCGCGAATGGTGTCGAGCGTGATGCCGCCCGACGACTCGGTCTCGTAACGGCCGGCAATGCGACGCACGGCCTCGCGGGTAAGCTCGGGGGTGAAATTGTCGAGCATGATGCGGTCGACACCGCCCACACGCAGCACTTGCTCCAACTCGTCGAGGTTGCGCACCTCGATTTCGATTTTGAGGTTCTTGCCTTTCTCTTCGAGGTACTTGTGGCAACGGGTGATGGCAGCTTCGATGCCACCGGCAAAATCGACATGGTTGTCTTTGAGCAGTATCATGTCGAACAGGCCGATACGGTGATTCACCCCACCTCCGATGCGCACGGCCTCTTTTTCGAGCATACGCATGCCGGGCGTGGTCTTGCGGGTATCGAGCACGCGGGTGTGCAACCCTTTGAGTCGCTCCATATAGCGGTGGGTAATGGTGGCGATGCCACTCATGCGCTGCATGATGTTGAGCATGAGACGCTCGGTCTGCAAGAGCGACTGCACCTTGCCGCTCACGATAAAGGCGACGTCGCCGGGCTTCACGGGCGCACCGTCTTTGATAAAGACTTCCATCGTGAGTGTCGGGTCGAATGCGGCAAAAACCCGACGGGCTATGTCGACACCGGCCAAGATGCCTTCTTCTTTGACCAGGAGTTTGGAACGTCCCATCTCGTCGGCGGGAATGCAACAAAGCGTGGTATGGTCGCCATCGCCGATGTCTTCGGCAAAGGCCAGGGTTATCAGGTCGTCAATCAGTTGGTCGGGAGTTTTCATAAGTTTCTCTTTATTTTGGCATATTTCCATAATAGCGTCTCGTGCAGTTGTTTCTTGCCAGCGACAGAGGGGTAATAACAAATAATGGCTACCTTTGTGCAAGATAAGAGGCGGCTCAGCATCATCAAACTCGAAAACTTCGTTTCCCTGTTTGCTTCTGCTCCCGCCTTTCACTATCTTTTCAGAAGACAGGACGCGGCTCGGCATTATCAAACTTGAAAACCTCGTTTCCCCGTTTGCTTCTGCTCTCGCATTTCACTATCTTTCCAGAAGACAGGAGGCGGCTCGGCATTATCAAACTTGAAAACTTCGTTTTCCCGTTTGCTTCTGCTCTCGCCTTTCACTATCTTTGCGGCTTCGCCGGCACCGAACATCTTCGATGCAGAAGGCCGACAAATGTACGCAAAAAAGCTGTAAACGCAGATATGAAAATCGATTTTTTAGTCGTCGGCAAAACCGTACAATCGGGTTTCTCCGAGGGTATCACCGAGTATTGCAACCGCATCAAGCGTTATATCCCGTTTGAGATGGAGGTGATACCCGAGTTGAAAAACGCCAAGAGTCTGAGCATCGAGCAACAGAAAGAGCGCGAAGGCGAGCTCATTCTCAAAGCCCTACGCGATGGCGACGTGCTGGTGCTGCTCGACGAGCACGGGAAAGAGTTTTCCTCGATGCAATTTGCCGACTATCTCGACAAGAAGATGCACACGGTGCCGCGGCGCCTGGTGTTTGTGGTCGGCGGACCTTATGGCTTTTCACAACGCGTCTACGAAGTGGCCCACGAAAAGATTTCACTTTCCAAGATGACCTTTTCGCACCAAATGATACGACTGCTTTTCACAGAACAGCTCTACCGGGCTTTTACGATTCTGAATCACGAACCCTATCATCACGAATAACCAAACACACTACACATGAAAAAACTGTTTCGTCTCCCGCTTATGGTCCTCACGGGACTACTGCTCTCCCTGCCGGCAGGAGCCAAAGAATATCTCTATGACTTCGACTACGGTGCCATCATCTATGCCGGCATCAGCAAAAACATCTGTCCCGACCTCAATGTGCAGGTGCAGGCCGACCTGTGGCTCAACGACAACTTTTGCGGCTATGAACGTTTCATGCCGTCGGTAACCCTCACCTACACCCTCGTGCCCAAATACCTCAAAGCCATGGTCTACTACGCCTACTTCAACCAAGAGAGCCAATCGGGCAAGAAAGATGTGCACCAACACCGTTACCAGGTAGGACTTACCGGCAGCTACGCCACTCCTCACCTCAACTTCTCGCTCTCTTCCAAATTTGAGCAGACCCACAAAGCCGGCGTACCCAACAACAAATGGCGCAACCAGATAAAAGTGGTGGGCACGATTGCCAAAGGAAACCCTTGGAAACCTTTTGCCTCGATGGAGATTTTTGAAGGCATGAACAGCATGAACGACACCAAGACCGTGGGCATCGAACGCATACGCTACGAGGCCGGCACCACATACGACATCGGCAAACTCATCACGCTCGAAATGAAACTGCGCGCCGAACGTCTCACGGCAAAAAATCCCAAGCAACTCTATTCTTCGATAGGCGTAGGCGTGAAGTTCAACCTTTGAAGCTAAAAAAAAGGATAAAGCCCTCTGCTGGGCGCTACTCGTCGCCGACAAACAGGAGATCGGCCATCACGCCATCGGAAACGAAAAGCCCCCGACGGGTCAATTTCAAACGGCCGCTTGATGTTTCGAGCAGGCCGTTTGTCATGTGCGGCCGTGCCATACGCAGGCAATACCGGCGACGTTCCTCGCCGAAATCGGCTGCCACGGCGTCGAGGTCGAGCCCCCACATCGTGCGCAGGGAGGTAATCACACGGTCGTTGTAACGGGTATCGGCATCGAGGGGCTCGGTTTCATAAAAAGGTTTCCCCCGCCTCATGCTCTCGATATACCGTTTCAGGTCGGGCGGATTGCTGCGCCGGCAAGCGCCGTCGTAACTGTGGGCCGAAGGGCCGAGCCCGAGATAAGGAATACCCTGCCAATAGGCGGTGTTGTGACGGGCATACTCACCGGGACGGGCAAAATTGGAAATCTCATACTGCTCATACCCTGCCGCCGCCAACTCATCGAGGGTCGTCTCGAAAAGCTGCAACGAAAGCATCTCGTCGCACTCCTGCACCCGGCCCTCGCATCGCAACCGGTCGAGAGGGGTCCCCTCTTCATATATCAAGTTATAGGCCGAGAGATGGGGCAGGTCGAGCGCAACGGCCTGTCGCAAATCGTTCTGCCACGTCCCGACCGACTGTCCCGGCAGGCCATAAATGAGGTCGATGCTGAGTCGCTCGAACCCCGCCCGGCGCAAACAGCCGATGGCGGCAAGGGCTTGTGCCGCGGTATGGCGGCGACGCAGGAAGCGCAAATTCTCGTCGGAGAAGCTCTGCACGCCCATGCTCACGCGGTCGACGGGAAGCGCGGCCAATGCCGTGGCATAGTCGGGCGTGATGTCGTCGGGGTTGGCCTCGAAGGTTATCTCGCGGCAACGTCCGAAATCGATGTCGCGCCCCAATGCCTCGAAAAGCCGCCCCCACAACCGCGGGGCGAGTTGCGAAGGGGTACCGCCCCCGACGTAAAGAGTCTCAACCGGTTCGCCACGCAACTCGCCGCGCCGCAACTGCCACTCGGCGAGCAACGCATCGACATAACGGGACTGCACCTCCTCCCCCACGGTGGAGTAGAAATCGCAATAGATGCAACGGGTGCGACAAAAGGGAATATGCAAATAAAGTCCGGCCATGATGAAACGGGGATAAAAATAAGGAAAATCACCGACATATCGACCTCCGAGAAGACAGGAGTGACCAAAAAACTGTTTTGTAACACATTTTACAAATTGCTTATTCGGATTATTTTCTCTATTTTGCGCTTCGTTATCGCGAAAAAAACGCGATACCCGAAAGAACACATTTTTTACCTTTAAATCTGATATTCTATGAAAGTGTATCAATCCAACGAAATCAAAAACATTGCCCTCTTGGGTAGCAAAGGTTCGGGAAAGACCACGCTCGCAGAAGCCATGCTCTACGAGTGTGGGGTTATAAAACGCAGAGGTTCTGTCGAAGCGCAGAACACGGTCACCGACTATTTCCCGGTAGAGAAAGAGTATGGATACTCGGTTTTCTCTACCGTTTTTTATGCCGAATTCCTGAATAAGAAACTCAACGTTATCGACTGCCCGGGTGCCGACGACTTCATAGGTGGAGCTCTCACGGCCATGAACGTAACCGACACGGGCGTCATTGTCATCGACTCACAATATGGCGTGGAAGTAGGAACGCAAAACATCTTCCGCTACACCGAAGAGATGGGCAAGCCCGTCATCTTCGCCATGAACCAGCTCGACGGCGAAAAAGCCGATTACGACGCGGTCATCGAACAACTCAAAGAAGACTTCGGCAGCAAAGTGGTGCCGATTCAATACCCCATCGCTTGTGGCCCCGACTTCAACGCCATGATCGATGTGCTCCTGATGAAAATGTATAGCTGGGGCCCCGAAGGCGGAGTACCCACCATATCGGATATACCGGCCGACCAAAAAGAAAAAGCCCTCGAACTGCATAAACAACTGGTCGAAGCCGCCGCAGAAAACGACGAGGCACTGATGGAAAAATTCTTCGACAAAGGCTCGCTCACCGAAGACGAGATGCGTGAAGGCATTCGCAAGGGACTCATCACCCGCGACATCTTCCCGGTATTCTGCGTCAGCGCCCTGCGCGACATGGGCGTGCGCCGCATGATGGAGTTCCTCGGCAACGTGGTGCCCTTTGTGACCGACATGCCCAAACCCGTCTCGCACGACGGCACCGAAGTGGCCCCCGACGCCGACGGCCCCACCAGCCTCTACTTCTTCAAGACAACGGTCGAGCCCCACATCGGCGAGGTATCCTACTTCAAAGTCATGTCGGGCAAAGTACACGAAGGCGACGACCTGCAAAACATGAACCGCGGCAGCAAAGAGCGCATCGCCCAACTCAACTGCGTATGCGGACAGATACGCACCAAGGTCGATGAGCTCGTGGCCGGCGACATCGGCGCGACGGTGAAACTGAAAGATGTGCGCACCGGCAACACGCTGAACGAGAAAGGCTGCGAATACACGTTCGATCTGATGAAGTTCCCCAACTCGAAGATACAACGCGCCATCAAACCCGTGAACGAGGCCGACGCCGAGAAACTGAACGAAATCCTGGTGCGCATGCACGAAGAAGACCCGACATGGATTGTGGAACAGTCGAAAGAGCTGCGACAGACCATCGTCTCGGGACAAGGAGAGTTCCACCTGCGCACCCTCAAATGGCGCATCGAGAACAATGAGAAACTCATGGTCGAATTTCAGGAACCGCGCATTCCCTACCGCGAAACCATCACCAAGGCCGCCCGTGCCGATTACCGCCACAAGAAACAATCGGGTGGTGCCGGACAATTCGGTGAAGTACACCTCATCATCGAGCCCTACTACGACGGCATGCCGGCACCCGAAAGTTACAAATTCGGCAACCAGGAATTCAAGATGAACGTGCGCGACACGCAGACCATCGACCTCGACTGGGGAGGGAAACTGGTATTTGTAAACTGCATCGTGGGTGGTGCCATCGACGCACGCTTCCTGCCCGCCATTCTCAAAGGTCTCATGGACCGCATGGAGCAAGGCCCCCTCACCGGCTCGTATGCCCGCGACGTGCGCGTGTGTGTATATGACGGAAAGATGCACCCCGTAGACTCGAACGAAATCTCCTTCCGCCTCGCCGGCCGCAACGCATTCAGCGAAGCTTTCAAGAACGCCGGACCGAAGATTCTCGAACCGGTTTACGACGTTGAAGTACTCGTGCCGTCGGACAAGATGGGCGACGTCATGAGCGACCTGCAAGGCCGCCGCGCCATCATCATGGGAATGGAAAGCGTGAAAGGACTTGAGAAAATCATGGCGAAAGTTCCCCTGAAAGAGATGTCGACCTACTCGACCGCCCTCAGCTCGATTACCGGCGGACGTTCCTCGTTCAGCATGAAGTTTGCCTCTTACGAACTCGTACCCGGCGATATTCAAGATAAGCTGCTGAAAGAATACGAGGCTACCCAGACCGACGAATAACCCCATCGACAAGAAGGTGGCTTGAGACCGCCTTTCCGATATTAGTTAAATTAATACAAAAAACCGTCTTTTACGAGACGGTTTTTTGTTATTAAAGGATTGTTTGTTAATTTAGCACCAAATTGTTAAACAAGGGCGATTCTAAAAAAGTTATTTGAATTTGTTAAACAAAACGGGGTTCCCGACTGTTTATCAAAAAAATAATGAAAAAAGAGACTTTTCCTCGGAATTATCCCGGCGATAGACGAAAGGAAAGCGACACAACGCTCCGAAAGGCAAGCATTAACGTATGAAAAAATCCACGATTTGGCTATTGGCAATCATCATGGCTCTGACGTTTTGTAGTCTTCTCTTCATGCAGATTACATATATAGAGAACATGGTGAAAATGCGCAACGAACAGTTTTCGGAGGCGGTGAAACGCAGCCTCTATGCCGTATCGTCGCAACTCGAACAAGATGAGACCAAGCGTTACCTAGCCGAAGACATCGAGGAAAACCAGAAACGGCTGCTCTCGATAGAGCGAGGCGGCCGCTCGGTTACCCAACAGTGGTCGTTTGTCTCACCCGACGGCTCCATCAGCACCCTCAACGTGCAGGAGTTCACGTTTTCTCTCCCCGAAAAGGTCACCATGCCCAAGGCCAACAGCGGAAGCTCCATCACCAATACCTACAAGGACATGCAGGAGGTCCTGAAAAACCAGTACCTCTACCAGAAAGGACTGCTCGAAAACGTCATTCTCAACATTCTTGCCACAGCCAGCAACCGCCCCATACTGGAACGCGTCGATACCGAACTGCTGTCGAATTACCTGAAAGCCGAACTGCGAAACAACGGCCTGAACATTCCTTTCCAGTATGCCATATACAACCCCAAGAACCGTATCGTTTACAAGAGCTCGGAATACAATCCCGAGGAGAAAAGCACAAAATACTCCATCACGCTTTTCCCCAACGACCCCTCGAAACGGCAAAACCAGTTGCGCGTCTACTTCCCGACCAAGAAAGACTACATCTTCTCGTCGGTACGGTTCAGCATACCATCGTTTACTTTCACACTGGTCCTGCTGATAACGTTCATCTTCACCATCGCCAAACTTTTCCGACAGAAAAAGCTCACCGAGATGAAGAACGACTTCATCAACAACATGACCCACGAATTCAAGACACCCATATCGACCATATCGCTTGCCGCACAAATGCTGAAAGACCCGGCGGTATCGAAGAGCCCGGAGATGTTCAACCACATATCGACCGTCATCAACGACGAGACCAAGCGTTTGCGTTTCCAAGTCGAGAAAGTTTTGCAGATGTCGATGTTTGAACGGCAGAAGACGATGATGAAACTTTCGATTATCGACATAAATGACTTGGTTGCCAATGTACTAAGCACATTCAAGCTGAAAGTCGAACAGTTTGGCGGCAGCATCGACGCCGAACTCGATGCCGAAGACGGCTTGGTGGAAGTCGATGAAATGCACTTCACCAACGTCATCTTCAACCTGCTCGACAATGCCGTAAAATATGCCCGCGAAGGGGTTTCCCTCGAACTGATGGTAAAAACCGCCACCGAAGGCAACAAAGTCGTCATCTCGATACAAGACAACGGCATCGGCATCAAGAAAGAAGACCTGAAAAAGATTTTCGAAAAATTCTATCGTGTATCGACCGGCAATGTGCACAATGTCAAAGGGTTCGGCCTCGGCCTCGCCTATGTGCACAAAATCGTCACCGACCTGAAAGGCACAATTCGTGCCGAAAGCGAACTGAATCATGGAACAACATTTATAATAACATTACCCCTTAAAAACAAATGATTATGGAAGAAAAGTTGCGTATCTTACTTTGCGAAGATGATGAAAACCTCGGTATGCTGCTGAGAGAGTTTTTGCAGGCCAAAGGCTATGCTGCCGACCTTTTCTCTGACGGAGAGAGCGGCTACAAAGCATTTTTGAAAGGGAAATACGACTTATGCGTGCTCGACGTAATGATGCCCAAAAAAGATGGTTTCACGCTGGCACAAGAAATACGGACCGTCAACAGCGAAGTGCCTATCATCTTCCTGACGGCCAAATCGCTGAAAGAGGATATTCTCGAAGGTTTCAAAATCGGAGCCGACGACTACATTACCAAACCGTTCAGCATGGAAGAACTGGTGTTCCGCATCGAAGCCATTCTGCGTCGCGTCAAAGGCAAACGGGGCAAGGAGGTGACGATGTATAAAATCGGGCAATTCACTTTCGATACCCAGAAACAGGTTCTTTCCATCGGAGAGAAAAACACCAAGCTCACCACCAAGGAGTCGGAGTTGCTGAGCCTGCTCTGTGCCCATGTGAACGAAATCCTGGAACGGAATTTCGCCCTGAAAACCATCTGGATCGACGACAACTACTTCAACGCCCGTAGCATGGACGTCTACATCACCAAACTGCGCAAGCACCTCAAAGACGACCCCTCCATCGAGATTATCAACATCCACGGCAAAGGCTACAAGCTCATCGCCCCCGAGATAGAGATGAAAACAAAATAAGAGATTCCACCGTCTCTTAACGGGCAAAGCGGGGCCGCTATGATAGCGGCCCCGCTTTGCCTTTTGCCACCCGCCGTCAATGCCGGGTCTTGTAGTCGCGATAGAGTTCGCGCACGATACCGTCGACAAGCCCCAACTTGGGAACAATCACAGAACCTGCTCCCGTTATGCGCAAGGCCGTGGTGAAGATTGAGAGCGCCGGCACAATGACATCGGCACGGTTGGCATTGAGTTCCATCTCCTCCATGCGCTGGCCGACAGACATCTTTTGAAGCCGCTCATAAAGGGCATTGAGCTCCTTGGCCTTGATGGCATCTTTGGGTTTCTTGTCGAGCAGGCGATGAGCCTTGTTGATGTTACCGCCCGACCCGATGAGAGCCGACGGCCGGTAACGACTGGCTTTCTCACCCAGCCACGCGGCGAACGCCTCTTCCTCGCTGGCCGAAACGGCCCCGCTGATGTAACGCACGGTTCCCAAGCGGAAAGAGCGGGCCTCTACTTGACGGTTCTCGGCATAGACGACAACTTCGGTGGAGCCTCCTCCCACGTCGATATAGAAATAGGATTTCTCCTTGTCGAGCACTTTTTCGAGGCCGCCGGCCTCATATATCGTGCGGGCTTCGGTATTGCCATCGACGATGGTGATGTCGATACCGCAAGTGCGGGCTATCGTCCCGGCCACCTCGGCCCCGTTTTCCGCCTCGCGCATGGCACTGGTGGCGCAGGCTTTGTAAGCATCGATGTCGAACGTCTTGAACAAGGCGGCAAAGGCCGACATGGCTTGCGTAAGCGCCGCCACCTTCGCGGGCGTGACATGCCCGAGCGAGAAAACATCTTCGCCCAGACGTATGGGCACCCGCACAAAGGCGGCTTTTTTAAACTCGGGAGCATCATACTCCTCGACATAGTCAATAAGAAGGCGTATGGCGTTTGAGCCGATGTCGATGGCTCCAAACGTGTATCTCTTCGGTTCCTGCATATCTGCCTTTCGTTAGTAGTGTGTATTCGATTCCGGGAACGTCCCTGACAATTATTTCTCGTAATTCGACAAGCGGCCGTAATACTCATATAGGGCCGCCTGGCTGCGCAAAGGTTCTTCGCCCGGAGTGGGCTGCACATAGGTATTTTGGTGCCCCTCGTCGAGCAGACGCGCCTTGACCGTGTCGTGCCATTGTATGTCGAATACCTCCCGGGCCTTTTTGCGTATGACCTCGTCGTAGAGCGGCACACACACTTCGACGCGGCGGTCGAGGTTGCGTGCCATCCAGTCGGCGCTTCCCGTGTAGATAGTCTCATGGCCTCCGTTGCAGAAGATATAGAGACGGGCATGTTCGAGGTATTTGTCGACGATGCTTATTGCCCGAATGTTCGGGCTCAACCCTTTGACCTGCGGCAAGAGGCAACAGGCGCCGCGCACGATAAGGCGCACTTCGACCCCGGCACGTCCGGCCTCGTAGAGTTTCTCGATAATCCCCACATCGGTGAGCGAATTGCACTTGGCATAGATATAGGCTCTTTCGCCCTTACGCGCAT
Organism: Candidatus Caccoplasma merdavium; assembly: GCA_018715595.1. Taxonomy (NCBI): domain Bacteria; kingdom Pseudomonadati; phylum Bacteroidota; class Bacteroidia; order Bacteroidales; family Bacteroidaceae; genus Candidatus Caccoplasma; species Candidatus Caccoplasma merdavium. The sequence continues at coordinate 69,262 of DVLI01000018.1, forward strand.
GATGTATCTCGTTATCGATTTTATCATAAAACTCTTGCCGCATGTAATAAGGCGAAACCATCAGGTGCTTGAAGGTAAACTGCTTGTGGCTGTTCGACAAGAAAAGAAACACATTGAGGACATCTTGCGTAATCTCGGCATGGGAAGTGAAAAGCCCGAAATCGGAATAGATGAGCGCCGTGTTTTCATTGAAATTTCCGGTTCCGATATAGGCATAACGTTTCAACCCGCGATGCTCCCGGCGTTCGACGAGGACCACTTTGCTGTGCACTTTGAGGTCTTCCATGGTGTGGAGTATCTTCACGCCCTCGCGTTGCAGGAGGTCGGTATTTTCCATGTTCTGTTCCTCGTCAAAGCGGGCTTTGAGTTCGAGCATGGCATAGACCTTCTTGCCGTTTTTCACCGCATTGACCAGGGCGTTTATCACTTTGGAATGTTCGGCCGTGCGATACAGGGTGATGTAGATGCTCTCGACACGGGGGTCGATGGCGGCTTCGCGCAGGAAATCGATAAAGTGCTGGAAAGTGTGGTAGGGATAATTCAGGAATATATCGCGCCGGGCAATGACGTCGAGGATACTCGAAAAGAGGGAAATCGAGGGGTGTTGTATGGGTTTCTGCTGGGTATAGAGGAGGTCGGGACGCACCTTGGGAAACTTCATGAGGTCTTTCATCATGTGATAGCGTTCGCCGGGAGCCAACATTTCGACATTGTCGAGGCCGAGTTTCCCGGCCAGGATTTCGACCATGTCGGCCGGCATGTCCCTGTCGTAAATCATGCGTATGGGAAGGCCATAACGACGATTCGATACCCCCTCGGAAATACGCTCAAAAAGGCTCTTCGACACATCTTCATCATAGGTGAGCTCCGCGTCACGCATGATTTTGAACGTATAGACGCCTATATCATCGTAAGAAAACATAAAGAATATGTGGTCGATCATCAGGCGTATGATGTCGTCGATAAAGATAATGTCATGACGACCCGGCTCCGAAGGCAGGACGACAAAACGGGGACAGGCCGAGCTGGTGGGTATGCGCACGATGGCATAACGCGGCGATGCCTTGGCATTATGCGACATCTTCACGCCGAGGTAACTGTTGCCGTCGGGGAGGAATGGCAACTTGACCGACTTACGGATTATGAGCGGCACCAGTCTCGGGGAGATAATCTGTGCATAATAACTGCGGCAGAACTCTTTTTGCTCTTCGTTCAGATTCTTTTCATTGACGACAAAGATGTTTTCACGCTCCATCTGCGCCAATATCGAACGATAGGTCTCGGAAAAATGCTCTTGCAAGATGGCTATCTTGTCGTTGAGCTCATCGAGGAGCGACTCGGGTGTATAATCGCCGGTAAGCAGTTTGTTTGCGCTTTTACGGGAACGGCATAAGCGCATGATGTTGGCGACCCGCACCTTAAAGAATTCATCTTGGTTATTCGAAAATATCCCCAGGAACTGCAAGCGTTGCATAAGGGGGACATTCGGGTCTCGGGCTTCTTGCAAAACCCGTTCGTTGAATTGCAACCAACTTACTTCCCGATTTATAAATCTATACTCCATAATGTCTGTGTATTAGCTGGTCTACAAATACGGTCTCACTCATACCCAACCACTTGCGATAAAGGAAAGTCTCGTCGGCATGAGGACGGCCCATGTGTTCGACAAATCGGTTCAGGTCGAATCGGTCAGAAACAATGGCAATGTCGGAAGCCGCTGCGTCGGCGGCATTGATTTGCTGCTCGATGTGAGCCGGGATAAGCATCATGGGCTTATCGTAGAAAAGGGCTTCGCACACCGACTCAAATCCCGCCGTCGTGACATAGCCGTTGCATCGACGCATTAAAGATAAGAAAAGTTTATCATTTACACGATGGAAGGTGAGATTTCTTTCGGCCTTCCAGCTTTCGGGATACTCTTTGTTGTCCCAGAAAACATGCAATTCACACTCGGGGTGCTCGCGGCTCCACGCCCGTATCTGGGAGGCAAAAGCGTTGTTGACGATGTAACCGAGTATAAAATTCTCGCGGTGGCAGTCGTTGTTCTGCAACACCTCACGGCGCAACAGGGGCGGGACAATCGTTATGTGGCGGTCTTCATCGCCGGCCATCGGATAAAACGAGAGAGCCAACAAACGGCTGCACCCCATCGCGCTCAGGCGCACATGTTGCCTGAGCAGCCAGGCACCCCACCCGCGACGCGCGGCCTGCCGGTAACTGCGATGCAGCATGAGATACTGATGCCCGACGCCGACCATCTCGACCGGAAGCCGGAAGCACTTGACCGCCAGCCCCGAGAGCATCTCATAGAAGTTGACCACCTCATCGGGGCGGTATTGGAGTATCTGGGCTCGTATGAAACAGACACTCCGCACATAGGCTTCAAGCCGCCGGGGAGCGAGATTCGCCATGACGGTATGTGCAAGGCTCACGCGGGTATCGCCGGCCTTGAAACTGAACTGCGGGGCTTCGAACGTGTCGACCGGGGCTCCGATTCCACGCAAGAAAAACTCCGGTATCTGGCGATGCCGGGTGCGCCCCACCAAAACTTTGACGACCTCGTGCCCCTGACGGCGCAGAATCGAGGCCAACGAGAGGGCCTGGGTGAGATGTCCCCTACCCTCGCCCTGTACGATAAAGAGATAACGCATCACGCTTTTTCCTTTTGATATTCCACGACCGACCAGTTCCCGTCGAAATCTTCGACCAAAGCGGTCATCGACTCGACCCAGTCGCCCGAATTGAGGTAATGTATGTCGCCTATCATGCGATCGTCGGCATGATGGATATGGCCGCAAATGACACCGGCACAATTTTTCCGCCGGGCAATGTCACACAACGAGTCTTCGAAGTCGCTGATGTAGGAGACCGATGCCTTGACCGACTGTTTCACCTGTTGCGAAATAGACTTGTAGGGCAGCCCTTTCTTGCGGCGACGGCGGTTGTAGATGCGATTGAGCCCCATGAGCAGGCTGTACCCCACATCTCCCACCTTGGCCAACCAGCTGAACCGCGTCGTAATCGTGTCGAAAACATCGCCGTGCAGGACATAGTAACGACGCGCGCCGCTCTCATGGACATAGTCGCGGCAGATGGTGAAATTGGGAATTTCGAGCGGGAGGATACGGTCAAGAAAATCGTCGTGGTTACCCCGCAGGTAAATGATGCGCGTGTGGGGCAATATCGACAACAACCGCTTGATAAAATAGGTGTGCCGCTTCTTCCATTTCGGTTTCTTGCCCCGGACAATCTCCCAGCCGTCGATGATGTCGCCGCAGAGTATCAGCGTTTCACAGGTGTGTGCCTTCAAGAAAAGATTGGCCTCTTTGGCCTTGGACCATTTCGAACCGAGGTGTATGTCCGACATGACGATGGTCCGGTACTCTTTGTTCTTCATTCTTTCTGTTTTGCTCTGCAAAAGAACGACATGTATATTTCTGGAAGAATACAATCGTGTGACAATTCCATAACAACTTCACAGAGCAGCGAGTTTATGCTGCCGGCCGATTATTCGCAGGAACGACAGGCGGTGAGAAAGCGCCTTCCCGCGACAAACGTTCGGGCATGATGCAGATCGGAGAGAGGGGGAAACATAAGGCACCGCCCACGCAAGGAGGCGGGAGAAAAAACCGGGCACACCCCGTATTGGGGCGTGCCCGGTGGCTAATGGGCTGTTTCCCGACAAGGCGCGACGCGTCAATCGGCAATGACCTTGAACGAACGGCGAGCCTTTGAGGAGACTATATCGACGATGTAAAGACCCGAGCCATCGACCGGCGTGGCAAATTGCGGAGCGGTTCCGGTCGTGTCGAGCAGGCAATGGCCCGACATGTCATAGAGGTAGATGCGCTCCCCGCCTTCGAGACCGAGGACATAGAGCACATGGTCGTGGAGGTAGACTTTCCACGGCGTTTCGGTCGTCTCGCTCAGGCGGAATGCCAAAGAGAAACGCTGCGGGTCGTCTTCGGCCGACGAGGCGAAGAAGGTATAGGCCGACTCTTTGAGATCGGTGGCCTGCCCCGTGCGGTTGTCGATGAGCACAATGACATCATAATTCTCGGCCAACGTCTCCTCGGGAAGGTCGATGGTATAGAATCCGCTGTCGGCCACCGAAACACCTACCGAGGTATAGGCCGCCTCATCGACGGCGGCAGCCAACGAGAAGCGGGTGCCCGTCGAAGGATTGTCGATATAAATCTGCGGAACGGCAGGATTCATGCTCATAAACTTGATACCATCACGACCCACCTCATAGGTCAACGCCTCGGACGAACGTGTGGTGCGGAACAAGACCTTGTCGGCACCGGCCTCACCCTTGATGCGGAGCGAGAGGTTCATGCCCGTATTATCGGCAGCAAAAAGGCTTGTCGACTGAGGTTGCGGGAAGAGGAGCGACTCTTTCTCGTCGTGTCCGATGATAGCGGTTTGGGTAAAGTACCCGTCGCCCAACTTGGCCTGGCCACCCGTCCATGATTCAATGGTGTTGTAGGTAGAACCGTCGTAGTCGTAAAGGAGGTGGGGCAAATCCATATCGGCAAAGTCGTAAGAGGCGACCAGATAGGGAATGCCGAAGAGGTTCCAACCCATATTCTCCTTGTGGGTAAACCGCGGCGTTCCGTCACTCTCGACCTCGGTGAGGTTGTGCTGGGTGAGCGAAACGGTCTTGTCGGTATTCGTCTCGGTATATATGGCCGCATTGGCATCACGTCCCGTGAAGCGGTAGGTCCCGGCCTGCGTGAGGCAAAGGCCAAATCCCTCTCCGGCGTCGAAAACGGTCTCCTCTACCCAATAGGGTGAGTTGGAGGCATGATAGCGAGTAAGCGACTCGGCACGGCCGCGGCCGTCGTAAATGGCTATGGTATCGCCGGCCCCCCAAGCCAAGCGTGCGGGTGCGTAGGTGGTACCGTCATAGGCCACCCGACTGATGCTGTCGCGCTGCAAAGCATAGGGGAAGGCGGCTAATTGCCACCCGGCGCCAAAAGTCCGCTCGACAGCCACATAAGCGAGACTCACGGTATTACCGTTGCCATAAAGCGAGGTTCCTTCTTTGAGGAGGAGGTATCCGGGAGCAAAGGTCGTCGAGAGATTTTCGAGCACAAGGTTCCCGTCGTGCACATACACGACCGAACCGGCGGCCGGAGCCTGTGTGGCTTTATATCCGCCCTTGATGTTCCACGTCTCGAAACAACCGTAATCGACGGCTGCGCCAAAGATGCGTGCATTGCCCAAAATGTCGCGATCGGAAGCGAAATCGACATACCCTGCATATTTTTGCGGAATGGCCGGGTCGGCATCACCGGCATCGATGGCTTTGCCCATCTCTTTGAGCTGGAAAGAAAGTTCATCGGCAAGGTAGGTATTATAGGGATTGCCGTCGCCCGGCATGGGCGATGTCACATCATAGAGCGGGTCATAAAGGGCGCGTTGCGAGGTAGCCAGCGTATTGAACATGGCCCCGTTGTTTGCATGCGTCACGGGCACGACGTTCTCGGGGGCATCGACGGTGACATTCACGAGCGTACCGCCGTTGTTGGCCATGACCGGTTCTCCGGCAGCAGGGATATTTGCAGCGACAAGCACGTTATAGAGCAGGCCTCCGTCGTTGCGCACCACGGGATCGTTACCGGCCACGGTGAACCCATGCACATAACTGTTGCGCATCACGACACCGTCGGCGAGACTTACCGGAGCCGCGTCGCTCCCCGATGCCGAGGTGATTTCAAAGCCGTCGAGCAGGGCCATGCCGTCGAAGGATTCACTTCCCGAAGCCACACCTCCGATAACGGTGCGCGGCGCAGACGATGCCAGCAAGCCGGGACGGGCGGCAGCTACATCGGCAACGGTCACTTGGGGCGACACGTCGGGAGCGGTCACCGTATCGGTGTAATTCGTCTGCACGCTGCCATAAACCGACACACCGTCATGCAAAGTGATCTCCTCGTTGGTGCGACCGCTCTTGACAAAGACGGTAGCCGTCTCACCGGGAACGTTGCGGGTGGCCACATACACGGCACCCAAGTCGATGGCTTCCTGCAAACGGCCTTGTCCAAAAGCCCGCTCCCACGTCGTTCCATCGCCATCGACGGTTTTTCCCGGCTGCACATAGAGTACCGAATAGAGACGCTGGTTGTTCTCGTATGCGCCCCGGTCGATGTTTTCGTCATAGACACGGAGGTCATTCAACGTAATGTCATAACCCGACGGATCATCTGCGGGCAAACCCAAGGCGGTGCGGTAAAGCACGGAGTCGCCCTTGTTGAGCAAAACGGCCGACGCCCCTATGTCGAAATTGCGCAACGTCACATCGCCATCAAAGGGATTCTCAAAATTGGGACCCGAAATGACGTCGGTGTTCTCTTGCAAGAGGTCGTCGTTGTTCTTGCCGGCTTGCGCAAGTGTCGTGGCGGCGAGGTTCTGTATGGCATTGTATGCGATATTTTCGGTCTTGACAGGCGCATAGCCTCCCGTTTCCACGGACAATAATTGCGGGGCGGTTATGCCTTGCGACTCTTCTTCGGAAGTACCGGCACCGCCGTTGCGCCACAATAGCGAATTATAGAGGGAGCTTTCATACACGCTGTCAGAGAGCACCGGCGATTGGGTATTGAGGGCAAAGGTGGCATTGAGCACTTCGGTATCGACCGCATCGAGGGGAATGCCTTTGTTTGAATGGAATATAGTGTTGTATATCAATGTTTTGCCGCCACGACCGGAAATTTTCACCACCGGCTCGCCGGGTTGGTCGGCGGCCAACCTGTTCCCGCCCCTGAACTCACAACCGCCCAAGATGAGTTTCGTCACGTCGTCTTGTGCCGTCCCGGCCTTGGTCTCATACCTGAATGCCGCTCCGTAGGGGTTGTCAAAGGTGATGTTTTCGATGGTGACGGGCACGACGGGCCGATCCGAAGCGGCTTCGGTATCATCGTCCTCGCGGTTGGCGGCATCGACAATGTTGAAGAGGCTTTTCACCTCGGGATTGATACTCGTGATGACAGTCTTGTAATTCTCACCGCGGTAGAGGGGGCTGTTCTCGGGTATCGGTTGCCGCTGGTTGTCGGCATTGAAACCGCCGGCAATGCGCAACGAACGCACGTTGAGTTCGCCCGTCGGATTGTCGCCCTGCGTGCCATACTGGGTGTTGATGACGAAACCGCCGTTGCGGTTGATGGTATAGATGGGTGCGAACTCGCCTTCGGTGATGTATATGACTTTGTCGTTGCCGTTGCGGTTGAGCACGAGACGTTCAATGGCTCGTTGCAGGTTACTGGTGGCGGTAGCCCATGACGAGCCGTCGTTCACATTGCCGGGAATCTCCTCGGCGCATACATAGAGGACATCGCCCACGGGGTTGAGAGGAGTATGCTCATACTCATACACGCCTATGTCGATATACGTGTTTTTCGAGAGGTCGCTCTCCGACTTGTTGGGGTCGAGGCACACGCGGCTCAACACCCGGTTCCCGGTGGCCATGTAGGTATCATGTATGCCGGGCAGCAAAGGGTTGATAGCGGTAATATCGCCGGCAGCCACATATTTGGGAATCGAGAAGTAAAGGCCTCCCGATGCTTCGGGGTCGGCCCACGACCATTCGCCGGCGGCGGCGTCATACGTCTGCCGGGCCCAACCCCAACCGGCATCGACCATGGGATTGATGCGGCTCAGCGACCAGTCGGCATCCTGTTGGTAGCCGGCTACACCGGCGAGGGTCGACGGATTGGCGAAGTTCGGCCCGTAGAGCGAACGGTTGTCGGGGGTGAGCACCACGTTGTTGTTTTTGAAATCGGGCAGGTTCTCATTTACATCGGCATCGGAGTCGCTCTGCCCGTCACCTATCACCGAGGTTTTGTCCCACCCCTCTTCATAGGCGCAGAAATGGAGTATGTCGGGAGCCGCCTCGGACGACGGGTCGTCGAAAGGAACGCCTTCGGACTGCCATTTGTTGATGGTATAGCGATTCTTCCCGGCCTCATTGCCCCAGAAAGCGGTATTGAAGATGAGGTTCGACGTGAGGTTGGTGGCCACCGACCCGGCCGAATTGGCATTCAACGAGTAAATGCACGGATACTCGGCGGCCTTGTTGCGCACGACGTTGCAGTTGACCATCCAGATGCGGGAGTTGCTTTCGTTGAAAATCGCGCCGCCGCGGGAATAGGCTTCATTGTTGGCGAAGAGGGTGTTGACCGCATACACGACACCGTCGACAAACAACGCGCCGCCCGAGCCGACGTATCCGGCATCGGCACCCGAGACAGAGGCATCGCCGATGGCTTCGTTACCCGAAACCTGCGAGCCCGAAATCGAGCAGATGCCCGTGTTGTAAATCGCGCCGCCCAGCACACCTTCGTTGCCGTAGATGAGGCTGCGGCGTATCGTAAGCGGAATGCGGCGTATTTCGGCAGCGCCGTCATTGTCGGTGCCGTCGACGCATATCGCGCCCCCCTTGTAATAGTTGCCGGCGTAGGTGGCATCGCCCGGCAGGAGGTCGGCCGCATGGCCGCCGGTCACGGTGATGCCGTCGAAGACGATGGGCTTACCCACCGTGAGTCCCGTATGCGTATCTTCGAGATCGGGCAGCGTACCCACCTTGGCGGGGTCGGCACAGGCATAGATGACATGATAGACACCCAAGGCATCGAGCTCGCTGTTGGAACGGCCCGAGAAAATCGTCTGGTGAGCAAATTCCCACGGCTCGATAATCGAATTGCCGTTGAGGTCGGCACGGGTACGGTCCAAAAGCAGGTCATCGGTGGGCGTGCCCGTAAAGGTTATCGAGAAACCGTTGCTGCCGGTCACGGCGTGGTCACCCCCGTCGCTGTCCTGGCAATACATCTCGCTGCCCGAGAACCCGCCGTAGATGGCCACTCCTTCGGGCACAGTGAAAGTCGACGTGCGGGCATTCTCTACCGTAGTGCCGTCGCCGGCCTCGCGGGGAATGTAACTACCGCCGGACAGGAAAATCTCGAATGTGATGTTCTTGTTGTCCACACCGGGAAGGTAGGTGTGGGTGGTATTGTCGCGCACCGACTTGATGTAGCGCAAGGCGTCGTGCAGCTCATACATGGGGTAGACAAACGACGAGCCGCGTGTCTGGTATATGGCGTCGTCGCCCGAGAGACCGGCCGCAAGCAGGCGGTTGAGGTCGGGGTGCAACAACGAACCGTCGGTGACGAAGATGCGTTGCAGGAGGACACCTTCGGGCGGCAGTATTTCCCGACCCAGGGAGCGCGCCCCCACATCGATGTTGTCGCCGGACACACGATACATGTCGGCAAAGTCGCGCAGGTGGAGGTCATGCTCGCTGACCCACCGGTAATAGTCGGTCTGGGGCATACCGGCACCGGCCAGTACCGAAGTTTCTTCTATCATGTAACAGGGGTCGGCGGGATTGTCCATCACGAAACGCACGCCGCTGCTGTTGTCGGCCGATACCGACCGGTTATTGAGGCCGGGTACCTGCAGGTTCTCGACAAAGGCATAAGAGAAGAGGTAATGCCCCTCCTCGTCGCTGCCGTAGTTGCCATACACGTCCTTGGCATAATTGGCCGTGTTGCCCCACAAGACCGTGGAGTTGACAATCAGTTTGCGGCCGAGGAAATAGAGGCCGCCCCCCTCGTCCGTGGCATCGTTGCCGGCAATGGTCGTGGCGATGAGGCAGGCCTCGTCTTCGCCGTCGCCTTCGGAGGCGAGATAGATGCCGGCTCCGCGGGCGGCCGTGTTGCCGGTCACCAGCGTACCCGACACGACGGCACCGGGCTTGAGGTATATGCCGCCGCCCTCGCCGCTCGCCGCATTGTCCTCCACGATGCAGTTACGCACATGCACATACGATTCGGCCAAGATACCGCCGCCGCGGCTGTCGTCTTCGCGCAGCGAGCCGTCGGCGTTGCCGCCCGAGATGTAAAGGCCGTCAAGCACGGCATATCCGGCCTCGGCGGGTATGGTGCGGTAAGTACCGTCGGGGTTCTCGACAAGGTTGCCCTCTTCGTCATAGAGGTAGTCGGTAAACACCACGGCATGATAGGTATTGATGAGCGACGTGTCGGCCGCCGACACATATTGGGCTTTGAAGAGGGTCTTGTTGACAAGGATCTCGCGTGTCTGTGTCTCGAAATTTTCGTCATAACCGCCCCATACCTCGACACCGCGGGGCACGATGAGGGCAAAACTGCGGGGGTCGGTCTCCTCCTCCTGGAGTTGGTCTTCACCGGGCACGACAGCGGTGCGGCGCGGGGCATAGGGAGTCGCACCGCCGGCCACCTTCACGACATAGTGGCCGGCGGGGTCATCGGCTTTGGCACGACCGGCGGCATCGAGCACCTGTTGCAACTTCATCCAGCAGGCGGCGTTTTCGGGGCTGTCGGCCGAGGCGTTACCGCCATCGGCACCACTGTATGTCACATAGTAGACATGGGCCTCCACACTTTCACCGCCAATAAAAAGGTTATCGGTACCGGGGGTGATGCCGTAGGCACCGTTGTATTCATAGGCGCCGATGTCGATGGTACAGTCTTGTATGCGGTCGGCAAAATCGACATCGGTCACGGGCAGGGAGACGGGATCGCCTGTGACAGGATGGGTAGGCTCGTTGAGGCCGGCATTGATGCACAACGACGAGCCCAAGAGCCGGTAGTTGTTGTTCGTCTTGGCATCGGGGTCGGCAAAAGGATTTGCCAAATCCGTACCCAGGCGGTTATTATTTGCTGTCGTTATCTTATTCGAAATATTCGAGGGGAGTGACGACTCCGTCTGCACATAACAGTTGCGGAAAGGTTCCAATTTTTCGGGTTTTTCCGCCCCGACAGCCGCCCCGGAGTTCTTGTAGATAAGGGTATTGAACACGTTCAATGCTACATCCAGGTTATACTCTCCTGTAAATTGGTGCATGCCGCCGGTTCCCCGCGAGCCGTTATAAGCCACGGTGTTGTTGAAGAACGTGGCATCCTCGATGTAGATACCGCCCCCTTGTGTTTGGGCATAATTGCGGCTCACCAGAATATTATAACCCGTACCCAGAATCATATACATGCCACCGCCATAAGCTTCACTGCTTACCGTGACATTATCAAAAATGAAACAGTTCTCGATAGAGCCATCGGACGATTCACAATAGACACCGCCCCCGCGGTTGCGATTTGCACCCGAATTTGTATAATTGTAATTATTCCGCACGACGCAGTTTTTCAACGAAACACCTTGGAACATGCGCACGCCGGCGCCGCCGTCGCGGTTGGCGGCAATGCCGTTGATGAAACCGTGGCGAATGGTGAAACCGTCCCATGTCGCGCCGTTGTATTTCAAATAATCATTCCGCTGCGTATTCGACTGGTTATCACCCGAGGCCGTACCCGAGCCTCCATGGTAATGGCTGTTGCTTACCGGCGTATTGGTGGGGAGGCACACATCGGGCTGGTAAAGCACGTGCTTGCGGACATTCGACGGCAGGCCGGATACGGTATAACGGCCTGCAACGGCATCTTCGACCGTGACAGGAGCCGTGGATTGTATCTGCAAGATGGTCTCGTAATCGGCAATGCGGTCGGCATACGCGCTGTTTTCGTCGCTGAGGGGTATGCCCTCGGCAATCAAGGGGTGCCGCTCGTTATCGCCGGGGGTTCCGCTGTTGGGGAATCCCCCTTTCACGGTGACCGAATCGCGAATGACAAAGCCCTTGTAGTCGGTGTAGGTACCGCCGGCCACCCACACTTCGAGCCGCCGCGACGATGCGCGGGCCGCCGCCGAGGCTTTCTCCACGGCATATTGCAGGCCGCCTACATAATCTTCTTCGCGGGTATTGGTGATGCGGTATGTACGTCGGGGAGCACTGGGAGCAGAAATATCTGATGCAGTGACATTAGGTGGGTCGGAGTCAAAAAGGCTTGTTGTCTCAGTATGGGTACCCGTTCCTGCCGGCAACTCATAACCATTTGCACCATCATTCCAAGTATAAACATACGTATATGTATAATAATGAGTATAATAAGCCCACTCTCTTTCCGTTCTGACATACCGGATATCAGATATAGTACATGTAGGAGAAGTTCCCCAGAACGGTTTGCTGGCGTTGGATATTTCGCCGTAAGGGTGCGAGGCATCGTAATAGGCGGTGTAGCGGGCATCGGTGGTGGCCACTTTGCTACCGTTCTCGACAACGGCTCCGTTCTCGATGTGGTATATGGCATTGCCGTTGATGGCCGTCTCCCACGACAATCCGTCGCCGCCGGCGGTGAGGTCGACGGTACCGTCGTCGTTGCGGTAGTCGCGCACATAGAATACCGAACCTTTGAGGGGGAGGCGCGAGTTCTCATATGCACCCAGGTCGGGAGCGCCGCCCGCCTGCCGCGAATTGACGGTGGTGATGTCGGTATCGGCGGGGTCGGGGTCGTCGCTGGCGCAGTTCACGACAGGATTCATGTTGGTGGGCATGTAGCTGGTGAGGCCGCCGTTGTAGGTATTGAAAGCGTCGGGTGTGCGGCCTATGTTGCGGGTGGGGTTCACGCAAGCGGGATAGGAGGCATCGTTGCGCCCGTAGGTAAGGGTGGAGGTATTGTTGTCGGCCGAGTAGCCTGCACCGTCATCAAAAGCGCAATACCGGGGCGCGACGCCGTGCAGGGTGAGGACATCGGCCGGGGCAAGGGCCGTGCCGTCGGGATATTCGCGGGCGGCATTGCTCCACGCCCAAGAGTCTTCGAGGGTTACCGAGCCGTCGCGCGTGGCATATATGGCATAGCCCACATTCTTGACAATGGTCTGGTGTTCCATGGCGACGCTCACGGTACCGGCATCGCCGGGAATGTCGAAATAGACGGCGGCAGCCGGACGGTCGGCGGAGTGGAGGGCGGTGTTGTTGTTGATGATGCAGTTGCCCATGGCCAACGAGAAGTCCGCACCCGTGGCAGGAGCGGCATAGAGGGCACCGCCCAGTTCACCGGCACAGTTCTCGATGATGCAGTTGCGTATGGCGTTGCCGGTCATCGCGCCGCCGGCCACCGCTCCTGTCGAGGGGTCGACGGCCATGACAATGCCGCCTCCGCTCTTGATAAGAGCCGAACCGTCGCCGGTGGGGGTGGCATCGCCGTTGATGATGTGGAAGCCGTCGAGCACGGCATCGGAAGTCTCCTTGAACACGACACAGTGGTAGACATACTCGTCGTCGCCCACCTTGCCGTCGATGACCGAGCGGTACTCGACGGGGTTACGCAGCGAGAGGTCGGTGCCGGTGAGCGAAGCGGCATACCCGCCGCGCACTTCGACGCCGGAGACCATCTGTATGCCGGCCGAGCGGAAACGCTCATTGGTATAGGCACAGAGGGGCGACACCGTGCCCTCCTTGACGTAGATGACGCGTTTCATGCCGGGGTAGGCATCGGGATTGTCGCGGAAATGCGAGAGGGCCACGTTGAGGTAGGCCAGCGGGGTTTCCCAGCTGTTGCCGAGCCCGTCGGGGTTGGTGCTGTTGGTCTCGGGGTCGACGAAGAGTGCAACCGTGCTTCCCGACTGGTAGGTCAGGATGGTAGGGCTGGCGATGCGGTAGGCACCGAGCGAGGGACAGATGCTGTAATCGTTGCCGCAGATGTCGGTGGGGGTAACGGCACGCGTAAGGCGGTCGGAATAGGCCGAGAGCGCCGAAAGGTCGGATATGCGGCGGCCATATTCGCGCAGGGGCGACACCGAAGCGGGCAGCCAGTCGCAGCGGGCTGGGTCGTCGTAGGCAAAGGCGTCATCGCCGATGACTCCCACCCTGAGATTGCCGTTGCCGTCCCGGGCAGGACGGGTGAAAATGGGATAGTTCCCGATATTGGAATCGTCGCTGAAATTGTCACGTTCGAGCGACAAGACCGACGAGCGGTAGGTATAGGTCCACTCGGTAATGGCCTGGTCGGAGAAAGCCGAATGGAATACCAGCGAGGTGAGGTCGCCCGTCTGTCTGGCATCGGGCCGGTGATAGTATTGCACATAGCCGTCGGTGCCGATGGTACCGCCCCAAAACACCGAGTTGAGTATGCAACCGTAGTTGGCGACATACACGCCGGCGCTCTTGCCGTTCTGCACATTGTTCACGGTAATGCCGGTGCCGTTGCAGCGGTTGGCGGTGACGGTCATGAGGTTGAGTATGCCGCCGTTGCGCAGGTAAACACCGCCGGCCTCGTTCGAGGCGGTATTGTTGGCCACGACCGAAGCGACGGCCGACATGCAGAGCGACTCCTCAATCGTCCCGCCGTCGTCGGGGTTATAGAGGGCAAGTCCTCCGCCGTTTGCGGCGAAGTTGTTGACAATCATCGAGTGACGCACGTCGCCGCCGCCCACCAGGGCGATACCGCCGCCATAGCCCTCGGCAATGGTCGAGGCACCGGGAGCGGTGTTGCGGTGTATGAAACTCGACTCGACGCGGCCGCCGCCGTCGAGGTAGATGCCGCCGCCGCGTTCGACGGCCGCATTCTCGGTAACGATGCAGTTGCGCACGACGCCGCCATCGACGAGGTAGACACCGCCGCCACGGCTGTAATGGCGACCGGAAAGGGTGGCATCGGCCGCATGACCGTGCTTGATGGTGAAGCCGTCGAGCACGGCTTCACGGGAGAGGGCAACGGGCTTGCCTCCGGCATCGAAGCCGGCGGTGGCAAACCACACGACATGGTAGACGTTCGAGGGAAAAGCCGTGGTATAGGTCTGGTCTTCATCGCTCCATGCAAAGGTGGCGGGGCTGCTTGCGAGCAGGTCGCCCGAGAGCACGGTCTCGTGCAGGAATTGCCAGCCGTAGCGGCTGCCGTCTTTCATGGGCCGGTCGGCAGGGTCTTCGATGCCCCCGCCTCCGGCGGGGAACCCGCCGTAAACGGCGATACCGGGCGACATCTTGAACGAGGCAAAGAGGGTGCTGCCCTCCTCGGTGCCTTCGGTAGGCGAATAGGTGCCTTCGGCCACGAAAACCTCACCGCCCTCGGTGAGGCCGCGGGCGGCCATGTAGGCGGCCAGGTCGTTGATGGCCTCTTGTATGTTGTTTTTAGCCTGAGCCCAAGAGAGTCCGTCGTTGGCATAAGCGCCGTTGGCGGCATCGACATACCGGCGCAGCGACGCAGCCTGCTGTGCCACGGCTGTTGCCGAGCCCGACAGGAACGCGACAAAGAATGCCAATATAAACTTATTCCATCGTATCATAGTCAAAACGCCTTTTCAATCAATTGCCGGAACCGTCACCGATACCGTTTATCGTCAAATCCAAACGAAAATAAGCCGCACCGTCGGCCGAGACCTTCTCGGCCGTCGACACGGAAGGGAGGGTGCGGGTCTCATCGCCACGCACAAGCACCACTTCCCAAGGCAGGCTGATATTGCCGCCGGCATCGGGAGCGGGCTGGAAGAGGTAGGTGTCGAAACGCCCGTAAAAATTATTGGCAGGGGTCATGCCGTCGAAAACACATTGGCCGGTGGCCGACGCAGATGTGTTGGCACCGGGGGAGAAATAGGAGCCTTCGGTGAGGAGGTCTTTCAGGGTGAAGCTGTGCACGCGCCACCCCTCATAGGGCCCGCCGGTACGGAAATCGTCGGAGAGGTTGTAGACGACATCGAACTTGGCGGCCACATGGTAGCACACGATTGTCTCGTTGACGGCATTTTCGTCGGTAAGGAGCGTGCCGCTGCCGGCATACACGTCGGCGATGCTCACCGTGGAGCCGTCAGTCTGCGCGGGGTTGAGCCGCAACCCGGCGACCTCCTGCCCGGAGATGGGCGTCGCACCCGAGCGCACGCCGTCGACCGTCGTTTGCAGGTCGGGAATGGGCGTGTAAGAAGCGATGGCATAGAGCGTCACTTCATCGGTCTCGGGCAACGGCAGTTGCACGGTGCGCTGGTAGGCCAGCACGGTGCCGTGGCTGTCGGAGACAGCCGTCCACGAATCGGGTGTCAAATCGTTGAGCGATATGGCCGAGACGAGGGGACGGGTATTTCCGTCGGCCAAGTATTCGATAAAGAAATAAAGGTGGCGGGGCATCTGCAACGAGGAGCCGTTTCCGGGGTCGCCGGGCGTGCGTTGCACGACAGCCACATCGGAGGGGACCCGCAGTACCACGGAGCGGTAACGCGAGATGTCGAGCACCTCTTCGCGACTGCAACCGGCGGCTCCCAACAAAGCCACCAGGCACAATACAACACCTGTTTTTACTAAATATCTTGTCATATTTCTATGTTGTGGTCGCCGCCGGGTTTCCAGTCGAGGGTGACAGAGACCGTCACGTCGGCGCCGTGATATATAATCTCTCCACTGTCGGAGATGGTTGCTCTCAAAATTTTGGGTTCACCGGCAGCGAGGGGTTCGCGCACCGAGAGTACGTTGCGGGTGGTCTTCCCGTTGCGGGTGACATAAACGTGCATCTGCCAATATTCGGCATCGCGCGTCGTGGCGCGCGCCACGGTTTCCCCGCCACGTGAAGGGAAGCATACGCCATACGAGGCCACCAAGTCGCGGGTGAGCACTTTCGAGGTGCGCACAAGGGCCGGCGAGGAGAAATCGTAACTGCTGTCGGCAAAAGAGTAGCCGTTGGCGGTATTGGCAATATAAGATACGACACTGTCGACGGCCGGCGAAAGCACGAGCGCGACAGCCGTATTGGCCATACCCAGAGGTATGTGCAGGTTCTTGTCGGTACCGTCGCTCTCGACATCGAGACCGGCATGGTAAATGCCGCAGGTGAAGGAGTCGATGGTGTCGGCATCGATATAAGAGAGAGTAAAATGGTCGAGATGGTCCCGGCCGGAGATGCGGCACACGGGATCGGTCGCGGCATTGGCCACCGGGTGGTGGTGATAGGTGCCTTGTTCCAAATAGAGCGAATAGGCGACTTCGTCGGCACCG
This sequence comes from Candidatus Caccoplasma merdavium, assembly GCA_018715595.1. Classification (NCBI taxonomy): domain Bacteria; kingdom Pseudomonadati; phylum Bacteroidota; class Bacteroidia; order Bacteroidales; family Bacteroidaceae; genus Candidatus Caccoplasma; species Candidatus Caccoplasma merdavium. The sequence continues at coordinate 86,108 of DVLI01000018.1, forward strand.
CCGGCCGCCACGGTCTCATAGTGTGAGATGGTGCGGCTTCCGCTGTCGAAGAAAGGCACTTCGAGGTGGTGTATGTTGCCCGAGAACACGGGCGAGAGCTTGTCGATGAGCAACTGCGCCATCTCCTGCTCGGCTGCACCGGTCGAGAGATGGGCGGTCACGGACTGCTCCAAATCCATCTCGGTGGTAATGCGGAAAGTGAAATCGCAATAGGAACCGCACTCCGAGAGGTCTTCGTTGATACACGAGGCCATCGAAAAGAGCAGGGCCAACCCCATGGCGAGGGGCTGCCATTTTTTGCGAGAGGGTCGATATGTCGGTGTGTTATCGGACATCGGTGCGGATTGTTGGTGTTATAAAAAGAAGGGACGGGAATGCGGGAACGCCCACGCTCCCGCCCCTTCGATGGGTTGATATTTTCCGAATTTAACAGCAAATATGCCATTTTCCGGCATTAGTCGCCAATTTCTGCATCCATGCTGATGCCTTGTTTCCAAGCAAGATCGACTTTCAATGCAAATTCAAGTTGAGGATTCGTCAAGTCGGGCAAAGTTGCATAAGCGCTTTTGAGATCTTTAATCGTAATGTTGGCAGTGGTATAGTAGTCCGATGCGAATACCTGTTTGGGGCCGCTCGGCGTTCCCGAAACATTCGGGTTAGGCGAGCCCACAAGGTAGAAAGTGGCACCGGTGGGAATGACTCCGTTGTTTATGCCATAAATGGCAGCGCCGTTGTTGACAAATTCGAGGGCGATTCTCACGGTGGCAGCCGTAGAACCATCATTTACATATACCTGCGAAGGCAACCCCAAGACATAGGTCTTCAATGCCGAAGTCGTAGAAAGGGTTGCGTCAACGACCTCATTGTCGTAAATCATGTGATTCCAATCGGAGGTGTTATTGACGAAATCATATCCGACCGAACCGGGCTGACTACCCACAATGACACCGGTCAAGGTGAGACTGTTGACATTTATAGCAGGTGCGTCGGCATCGTTGTTGTTGTCGTCAAGCGTAGCAGCAGAAGCTTTAACGTTCACATCGAGACGGCCTACGGCATAGTTCACGCTGTTTTTCAATGCTACGCTTGTAGTCGTGGCATCGATGGCGATAGCACTACCATCGAAGCTGTCACCACTGTAATCGACAGGGAAGGAGTTGGTGCTATAATAGAGCGAAGGGGGATAGCTCAACGTAGAGCCGTTATTTACAACTTGCTCATCCATGGTAATGTCAGTAGCTCCGCCTTGCGACCAGTCGAATACATACACAGCCGTGGGGAGTTTATAATTTGACCCGTAAACAGATTCCATGGCCGTACGCACAGCCCCGATTTGGATATCTGCATTATGCTTATCGGCTTCGAGATCAAGTGCACTCTCCAAATTGTTGAGCATCGTGGTGAGCTGAACCTCGGCCACGGAAAATTTACCGGTAAGTTTCGCAACATTTTCTTTCATCGCACTTTGAGCGGCAGACGTCCCCCAGTTTGTGTGCAATGTACTGCGGAGCTCCTTCAATGCCGTGGCAAGAGTGGAAAGATCGGGAGTCTCGATGTCGGTAAGGGTAAACGATATGTCGTTCGGAGTGTATGAAGCATCGAGCGGACTTTTCGTGGTATAGCTCGGGGTAAGCTTGCCGTTGCCGGTTGCCTGAGTCTCTCCATAGAGGAGGAAAGAGACATTACCATAAGGCAAGGATACCTGCGAATAGGTTTTTACCCCATTGGTTGAGGCAATCTCGTCCGAAGCAATGTTGCCAAGATTGACCATCGTGCCCAAGAAAGTATCACCTGCATCAACAGTTTCACCGACGGCACCTACCTTAAACGGAAGGAGATAGATGTTGGTCATACCATTGAAATTTTGGGTTTCTTGCACATAATCGGCTGTGGAACGTTGTACTTTGGCATGAGGAATGGCAAAGGTGATTTGGGTCTTCACTTCGCCGGTCTCGCCGACGACAGGAGCAGTCGTCTCGTTGCCGCCCAGGATTTCTTCGTCATCGCTGCTGCATGCAGTGAATGCTACGCCCGAAACAAGTGCTACACTTGCAAGGGCCAGTTTCCATGTTTTTTTCATGTTATTGCAAATTGGTGAATAAATATTTGTTGTTTCTTTTATTAGTGCATATATGGTATCAATAAAACCTGTCTTCAACGCGCCTCACATCTTACCGACAAGCTACATGGCCGGGTCGCCGACTATGCGCCTGATGAGGAAAAGATTGCGGGCGGCAGCTTCATCGCCGGCATCGGCTGCCCGTTGCAGGTAGTCGATGGCACGAGCCGGGTCGCCATTGACATAGCAGGCATTGCCCAACGCATTGTAACTGCGGCTGTCGTGAGCCACGGTTTCGAGCATGGCAAGAGCCTCGGCCGAATAACCGCTGTTGAGCAACCCGATGGCCCGATTGATGATGATGGCCACACGGTCGGGGGCATTGTCGTAATAGATGCGCACATATCCGGCATTACGCAACTCGGGCAAGGCTTCACGCCCCAGTTCGCGGTAGGCACGCCCGCCGGCCATGCTGCGCAGGGCACGTTCCCGGGCCACGGGGTCGGCAACGGAGTCGATGAGTTGCAAGAGGTCGGCACGGTGGCTCCACGATGAATCGGCGTCGGCGACAATATCGCGCAACTCCGTCCAGGCGGGACCTCCGGAGATGAGGCGGAAGAGCGAGTCGGGATAACCGGTGCGCTCCTGTATGTACCGGGCCAACGACTCAGCACGCCGCTGTGCCAGACGAATGTTGAAATCGAGAGGCCCCTCGGGCGAAGCCAAACCGATGACCTCGATAAAGCGCACATCGGCAGCCGTGTCGGCAGCGACGCGCGAAGTGAGCTCGACAATCTTGTCAAGGGTCTCGTTGTTGGAACGGTAGAGCGTATCGAGGAGATGCCGGTTCACCGGATAGTAGACATACAATGCTCCGGGCTCCTTGCGCAATACCTGCGTACCGTCGTAGGGACGGTAATCGGACAGGAGATGCAACACGGGATTTTCCTGCGCCAAAGGATAAACCTGCGGCTGCACATACGGCAACTCGGGGCGATAGGGTGGCCGGTAACGGAACGGTTCCCGGCACACGGGGTCGAGGGTGTCGACCGTGCAACAGCCCTCTTTTTCGCGATTCAGGCAAAGGGTAAGGCGGCCATAGCGCATCCACGGTTCCACCCCGATGCGCATTTCATACCAAAGCGTATCGCCGGGCGTTCCCTTGGGAACGGCGGGATACCACTCTTGGCGCCCGTCGAGCCACGCTTTGCGCACATTGTATTTGCGGTGACGCTTGCCCTGGAAAACGACCGCGGGCAAATCCATGGTGTCTTCGGCGCCACACAAGGCGGGCGAAAACCACAGGCAGTAATCTTTCTTGACCTCTTTTTTTGAAACCGTGAGCGGGAATTGCAGGGTGAGGGCAAGGCTGTCGGTCCATTCGACAAGACAGGTGTCGGGCAACCCGAGCCCCGAAACAAGGCGCACCGAAAGGCTGTCGGAAACGGCCGGCATTTCTGTCGGAGCCAAGCCCCCTGCCGACGGGGTGACAACATAGGTCGTCGACACCATGAGCGTGGTGTCGACCACGAGCGTATCGGCCGACAACCGGGTGCTGACGACATGCGCCGTGTCATTGACAAAGGCCGTGTCGGCCACGGCAAAATAACCGGGTCGCGACAAAAATGCCTCACTCTTGCAGGGAAGAGCCATCAAAGCCAAGAGGCTCAGGAGGGGGATTATCTTGTTCATGGCATCAATCAATCAATTACATAAACCACCGAAAGCGAAAGTTTCGTTGGCATAAAAACATTCTTTTTGGCTATGCCGATATAACGGCCGCAGTTGCGACAACGGTAATACTTGGAACAGGTGTGGGCAAACCCCAGACCGATGGCGCCCTCGATGCTCCACCGCTTGTTGATGATGTGGTGGTAACCATACACAAGGCCACCTCCATAAAGGTTGCCCTGGAAACGATAATTACGCAACTGGTCCCAAATGCCGAAAGGCAATCGTATGTTACCGGCATTGTAGTGCATATACAACAAATGTGCCCCGACGAAATGTCCGCCGAAAGGGGCACAAATCCAATAACGGGCTTCGGGTTGCACCGAAATGTGTCGCCACTTCTTGTTGTCCTTGAAGGTAAAGGGGTTGTAACTGAGCGAGAGGTCGAGCGTCCACTTGGGCGCGACACGATACTCAAAAGCGAGATTGGGAGAAAGAGTCCCCCACCCCAACGCATTTGTTTTCACGGCCATATCTTGGGCCTCGGCCACCGAAGGGAGAAAAAGAAACCCGAACAGGCACCACACAGCTATTCGGTACCACGGTTTAGACAAGGCCGGAGAAACACATAAAAATAGTTTATTTGTTCTTACGGTCACTTTCATGACGGAGCGTAATGTATATTTATACCTTTTTCATTCTATCGAAAATGTCTCTTCCACCCCACAATCACAACACAAAATCCGAGAAAGTATTCACACCAAAAAACAATCCATTAAGAACTGATCGTACGCGTACGATTCGCTACTAAAATTCTTCAACCAACTCGGATATTTTAAGACTCTTTCGATTTTATATCCACAATTTTGTTAGTGCAAAAATAATATCTGATTTGATTTAAAAAAATAGTTTTTCGTTTTTTTGCAAAATTTAATATATAATCTTGCAGCGAAAAAACTTTGAAAACAATTTTTCTATTCTTTCGCAACATGACGTCACCCGCATAATCTCCTCCTTGCACAATGGAAACAAGCCCTGTCGCCGGAAAGTTCATCGACGCATTGACTCTGCATAAAAAAAAGATTGATTATCTCACGATAACCAATCTCCGTAACCTAAATTTAATACCATGAAAAACACTGTTCTCAAATGTACATCATTATAACAAATGAAACAAGATATGTTTGCCGCCGAGAGGACGATTTTAGATTGTTTAACTTATTGACACTCAAAGCCTGTCGCCCCAGGCGAGAGTGCAATGTCCGCGGCAGTCGAGGCCGCCGGCAAGGGCTGAGGCAAAAAAAAGATACGAAATTGTTACTTCGGCGAAAACGATTGGCATGCCGTGTTCACGGCCACCGCCCCCCTCACCCGAAAACGACGAGCCACAAAAACCGTCGGGAAAAGCGGCTTGATTCCTGCGAAAAAGAAGCAACAAGCCACTTTTTCTGACAAAAAGGCGTTTATATCCCGATAAAAAAGTATTTTTGCAGCAAATGAAAATTGACCCATGAACGTCGCCGAAATAATCAAGAACAGCACCCGCACCGCATTTTCCTTCGAAGTACTCCCCCCGCTGAAAGGGAACAGCATCGACAAGGTTTTCGACACCATCGACGCCCTGCGCGAGTTCGACCCAAAATACATCAACATTACCTCGCACCGCAGCGAGCTGGTCTACAAGGCAGCCGACAACGGCCTCTACCAACGCGTGTCGGAGAAGAGCCGGCCCGGCTCGGTAGCCGTGGCGGCCGCCATACAATACAAGTACCGCATTCCCGCCGTACCGCACCTGATATGCAGCGGATTCACCAAAAGCGAGACCGAATATGCGCTCATCGACCTCAACTTCCTGGGCATTACCGACCTGCTCATTCTGCGCGGCGACAAGGCCAAGCACGAAGCCCGTTTTACCCCGTCGCCCGACGGGCACGCCCATGCCATAGAGTTGCAACAACAGGTCAACCGCTTCAACGAGGGGTACTTTCTCGACGGGTCGCACATGACCCTTGCCACCCCCTTCTCCTACGGAGTGGCCGGCTATCCCGAGAAGCACGACGAAGCCCCCAACCTCGAAACCGACCTGCGCCATCTCAAAGCCAAAGTCGATGCCGGAGCCTCGTATGTGGTGACACAAATGTTCTTCGACAACCAAAAATACTTCGACTTTGTCAAGCGCTGCCGGGCCGAAGGCATCACGGTACCCATCGTCCCGGGATTGAAACCGATTACCTCGGCCAACCAACTGACGGTACTGCCCAAAGTATTCCACGTCGACCTGCCCGAGCCTCTGGCAAAAGAGCTGGCCGCTTGCCGCGACGACGCGGCAGCCCGCGAAGTCGGCGTCGAATGGTGCACGGCACAAGCTCAGGAATTGAAGGACAGCGGCGTGCCGAGCATTCACTTCTACTCACTCATGGCCACCGAGAGCGTGCGTCGCGTGGCTCGCGCCGTGTATTAACCGTCCCGAAAACAATTCAACGCCAATCATGTTTTTCAAAGACATTATCGGACAGGAAGAGGTAAAACGCCGCCTCATCGAAACGGTAAAGAGCGGACACATGGCCCATGCCCAACTTTTTGCAGGCAGCGACGGTGCCGGCGCCCTGCCGCTCGCCCTGGCCTATGCCCGTTACATACTCTGCACGCACCGCGGCGATGACGATGCCTGCGGCGAATGCCCCTCATGCCGGCAAATATCGTCGCTCATGCACCCCGACCTCCACTTCGTCTTCCCCATCGCCAACAAAAAACAGCGCAAAGAACCCGTGTGCGACGATTACATAGCCGAGTGGCGCGACTACCTGAAAACGACCGCCTACCCCTCGGCCGACGGGTGGCAGCAATTTCTCGCCACGGGCAACAGCCAGCCGCTCATCTATGTGCACGAGGCTCGCGAAATCATACGCAAGCTGAGCTTGAAGAGCTTTGAGTCGGACTACAAAATCATGATTATCTGGCAAGCCCATCTCATGAACGACGCCTGCTCCAACGCCATTCTGAAACTTCTCGAAGAGCCCTTCGACAAGACCTTGTTCCTGCTCGTGAGCGACCGTCCCGAGAACATTCTCGAAACCATACGTTCCCGCACCCAGCGCACCCTCATACCCCCCCTGCCGACCGAAACCATCGCCACGGCCCTGCAACAGGGCCAGGGTCTCGACGCCCAAACGGCCAATGCCGTGGCACACACCGCAACGGGGAGTTACCTCAAAGCCCTCGAAACGGTGCAGTTGAGCGAAGAACGCGAACACTTCTTCGAGCTCTTCGTCACCCTCATGCGCAAAGCCTATGCCCGCCAGGTAAAAGAACTCAAAAAATGGAGCGAGGAGGTGGCCGCACTGGGACGTGAAAGCGAAAAGCGGTTTATCGGCTACTGCCAGCAAATGATGCGCGAGAGCTTCATCTACAACCTGCATCACCCCGAGCTCGACTATGTGCGCCCCGAAGAAGAGCAGTTCCTCTCCCGCTTCGCCCCGTTCATCAATGCCGCCAACATCGAGGAACTCTCCGAGTTGTTCCGACTGGCCGAACGCGACATAGCCCAAAACGCCAACGGGAAAATCGTCTTCTTCGACGTAGCCGTGCAGGTCATCATTCTCATACGCAAAGGCCAACCCCCGACCTGAGAGGCATAACCAGCGAAGGACGATTGTCACGAAAAGCAAGAGACAAAAATCGGGGGAGGCGCATTATTTTTCGAAAGAAAGCATGGGGTTTCGCCCGGAATTTGCTAACTTTGCCGTCCGGTTCGGAAAAAGGGGAGCGCCCCACACCCGACCCGACACATACCACGATACACTCACCATGGGGGTGACCGGTTTTGACAGCGGGTAGAAAGGGTATGTAAGCATGCAGAGCTTCGTTGCCTGGCTCTATAATCTCAGACATCAAAAATTTAACTGGCGAAAACAATTACGCTCTCGCTGCTTAATCGAAGTACAGTAGGTTAGCTTTATTCCGGCAACAGTTGCCGGAACGAGACATCACCCGGTTGCTGTGGTTCCGAAGCGTTCCGAACAGGTGGTGCAAGAATATCGGAAATAGCGGAAGTCCCGCCCCGGGACGACCGTGAAATCTTAGGGGCTAAGGTGCACATTGGTAGCTCCGGTCTTGTGTGTGCCCGACAACCGAAGCGGAGATAAGCATGTAGAAAGCATATTGTTTCCTCGTTTGGACGAGAGTTCGAATCTCTCCACCTCCACACACGACAGCGGCATGGGAATTGAAATTTCCCATGCCGCTGTCGTCTTATCGTCGCCCGGTTCCGCCCGTCCCCAAACCATCAGCCGGAAAGCCGGGACTACCCCCTCCACGTCGGTAGGCTTGGGGCGACATGCCGGCGTGTTCCTTGAAATATTTTCCGAAAAAACTCTGACACGAGAAATGCAGGTAATCGCCGATTTCCTGCACCGTCATGGTCGTATTGACCAAGCACCGCTTGGCCTCCAGAATGACAAATTCGGCAATGATGTCGCGGGCATATTTCCCGCTGGCTTCATAGACGACCGTGGAGAGGTACTTGGGGGTGAGGCACATCTTGTCGGCATAATACGATACCTTGCGGTGCAACTTGTAATTATCCGACACCAGCTGCGTAAAACGCATCAACAACTCATCACGCCTCGAAACGGCCAATGTCTTGTGCACATCTTCGTCGAGGGTCAAATCGGAATACAACTGATAAAACAAAATCTGCAAATAGTTGCTGACCATGGCATCCCGGTAGGCCAGTGCTTCATCACCGAGCGCCTCGCGCATGAGCTTATAAAGCGTGAAAACGACCTGGGAAGTTTTTTCTTTCATGCGAAAAGAGCGGCTCGTATTGATTTTTTTCATAAAAGACATCAACAACATGACATTGCTCAAGCCTTGTATCAACGACTCGGCATAACGACAAATAATGACAAACCAATGTGCATCTTTCGATGCATCGAGCGGCTTGAAATAGTCGCCTTCGATCATGCAACACACGTCATGCGCCGCCAAGTCATAACACCGCCCGTTTAGCTCCAATTTCAGACTCCCGGCCAAGACGCACGCAAACTGCGCTTGGTATTGACATCTCAGGCTATCGATATCCTGCTCCTGCATGAGCAACTCCCTTATTTCCTGATAATCATAATCGCCAAACTCCAACAACGCCACATCACCGTTTTTGCTGATCAACCGCTTATCGACATTGTTGACTATATCAGCAAAAGTCACATTGTAAATTTTCTTATCCATAGCTCGTCGCATTACAGACACAAAAATATACAAAAAGTCCTGTCGTCTCCCATCGACAAGACTTTTCGTATAAAAATTACTCCTTTTGTCCCAACAAAAAAAGATAAGACAATCAATAGATATGGTCTTCGCGTCTTATCTCTTCGGCGGTAATGGACCGGCGGTCCATCGCCCGCCACGCCCAAAAGATATAGGCCAGGACCACGGGTAAGAGCAACGACACCACGCTCATGACTTCGAGGGTGAAGAGGCTCGACGAGCTGTTGTAAATTGTCAGCGAGCTTTGCATGTCGGCCGACGAAGGATAATAAGGCGTATTGTTGTATCCGGCCATGAAAAAGAGGCTCAGCACCACCGACACGGTACCCGCCCCGCCATACCAGATACCACAGGTCCGGCGCGTCCCAAAAACCGTCCGCACAATGGCATAAAGCACGGCCGCCACCCCGAGCAGGAAGAGCGCCATCACCCACGGCATCTCGACGAGATTATAGAAATATTTGTAGGGCCGCACCGAGACCTCACCCGTGAGCGGGTCGAACTGGTATCCGTCGGCACAGAGGGTCACCCCCACGAAAAGGAGGAACAGTGCGACAAAAGGCACGGCATTGCGCAACAAGCAGCGATGCACACGCGCATGAATCGCCTCATTGTCGATGTTGTTGACGAAATAGAGCAACGCCAGCACCCGCGCCAGGAAAAAAAGCGTGATGCCCAGCAGCAGATTGCGCCAGTCGGCCACCGCTTCGAGGCCGTGCCACGGATTCTGCCAGGTCGAAATCACGGGCATCGAAAGGTCGTCGTAGAGGTTGGCCTTGTCGACCCGGAAATCGGCTCCGGTAAAAAACGTTCCCACGGCAACGCCCAGCAGGGTCACCCCCACCACCCCGTTGATGAGCAAGAAGGTGTCATAGACGCCCTTGCCGAGAAAGTTCCCTTGTTTCGAACGGTATTCATACGAGACAGCCTGTATGATGAAGCTGAACAAGATGGTCATCCACAGCCAATAGGCTCCGCCGAAACTGGTGGAATAGAAGAGCGGGAACGAGGCAAAGAAGGCTCCGCCAAAAACGACCAGCGTGGTAAAGGTGTATTCCCATTTTCGCCCCAAGGAGTTGACGAGCATCGAGCGCTCCACCTCATTTTTGGCCAGTGTGGCAAGGAGCGTCTGCCCGCCTTGCACAAAAAGGAGGAACACCAGCAACGCGCCCAAGAGCGAGATGAGAAACCACCAGTAGTGTTGATAAAAAAATTCGTTCAGTTCCATAGTCGGTTATTTTTTGTCGGTTCCTTTTTTGATTTGTTTCAACATAATCCCCACCTCGGCAATGAGCAATACGGTGAAAATGGCGGCAAAGAGCCAGAAGGTAGTCTGCACGGCGGCCTGTTCGATGCGCGACACCGCCGCGAAAGTGGGCATGATGTCCTGTATGACCCACGGCTGGCGACCCATCTCGGCCACGACCCACCCCGATTCGAGGCAGAGGTAACCCAGCGGCAGGGAAAACAGACATATCCACAGCAACCACGCACGGGAGGCGAACCGCTGCCGGTAAGAGAGTACCAGCACGACGATGAACAACAGCAGGAAATATCCGCCCAGCAGCACCATGATGTGGAACGAGTAAAAGACCAACGGCACATAGGGTACCAACTGCGAGAGGTCGGTTACATACCCGTAACCGAAATAGGGATAGTTCTCTTGCAACAGCCTGCTTGCCGCGGCCGCCGCAGGCACGTCACCCGCCTTACGGGCCGCCCGGTAATCGGCCAAAGCCTGTATGGCCGCCCGGCCACGGGCGATGCGTTCCTCGGCCGAGAGTGCCACGGCGGTATCGCCGTCGACCGTGACCTCATCATATCCGCCCGCCATGATGTCGGCAATACCGGGCACATAGCCGTCGAGATGGCGGGTGGCAAGAATCGACAGCAGCCTGGGTATCTCCACCTTGAAGAGGAAAGGGTCGACATCATCGTCGTAAGCCTTCTTCTCGGGATTGAGCACCCCCACGGCAATGAGCCCCTGCCCGTGGCTGCCTTCGTAAAGCCCCTCCATGGCCGCCAGTTTCATGGGCTGCGCCCTCCCGGCCCAATAGGCCGAACCGTCGCCCGTATACAGCACCAGCACGATACCGGCGATACCTACCCAACCGGCGACTTTCACACTATTGCATGCCAAGAACGTTTCGCGTTTTTTGAGCAGATACCACGATGAAATCGAGAGGACGAATATCGCGCCAAGCACCCAACCGGCCGAGACCGAATGCAGGAACTTGTTGATGGCGACAGGCGAAAAGACCATGGCCCAGAAATCGACCATCTCGTTGCGCACGCTGTCGGGATTGAATTGCATGCCCGTAGGGTATTGCATCCAGGCATTGGCCACCAAAATCCACAGCGCCGACAGCGCCGCGCCAATGGCCGTGAGCCAAGTGGCGGCCAGGTGCATGCGGGGGCTCACCTTGTTCCAGCCAAAGAACATGATGGCCACGAAGGTCGCCTCCATAAAGAAGGCCATGATGCCTTCGATGGCCAGCGGGGCGCCGAAAATGTCGCCCACGAACCAACTGTAATTGGACCAGTTGGTGCCGAACTGAAATTCGAGAATGATGCCGGTGGCAATGCCCAAGGCAAAATTCACGCCAAAAAGGTTCATCCAGTATTGGGTAATCTGTTTCCAACGCTCGTCCCGGGTACGATAATAGATGGTCTCCATGCAGGAGACAATGAGCCCGAGGCCCAACGTCAGCGGGACAAACAACCAATGATACAGGGCCGTGAGCGCAAACTGCGCCCGCGACCAGTCGACAAGTGAATATAAATCGCTCATAACATCAAAAAAAGACAGGTTTGGATTAATGGGTATCGGTCAATTCCATCGAGACCCGTTCGGCTCTTTCGCCGTCGGTTCCGTAGCGAGTCTGCAACAGGTCGGGAAAGAAAAACAGTTTCAACACCACGAAAAAGACAAACAATTTGAGGAGTATGATTATCCACAAGGTGCGTCCCAACGTCATTTCTCTGAAACCGTCGTAATAGAAATAAAAAATTTTCAGCCAAAGGTTCTTGCCTCTTAATCTTTCGGTGGACATGGTCGGGGGGATTATCGCTTCACAGGAAACCGCAAACAGCGACAAGTCGGCCTGCCAAGAGACAAGCCGACCGGTTCGCGACGTTTTTCACGCACATTTTGCGACAGGACTCACACGGGCATGGCCACCAGCGACTCACGGAACACGCGTATGTCGTCGAGCCACGATTCCAGGTCGGTCTCGTGTTCGACCTCATCGGCCAGAATCTGAGTGGCCAGGGAGAAGGTGGTGAAATCTTTTCCGTCGGTGAGCTGAGCCAACTTTTCATACCGGTGAATGGCACAGCGTTCCGAGGAGAGGTTTTGTTTGAGAATCGACTCGACATAGGCGTCGACCGGCGCCTCGTATTTGCACTTCGACAAGTGGGGCCAGTCTTCGGGCGAGAGCACCGGCGTGCCGCCCAACTCGATGATGCGCCGCACCAGCATCTCGGCATGATGCAGCTCCTCGTCGGCATGCTTGTAGAACTCCTTTTCGATATCACCGTGCATGGGGCCGCTCATCACCCGGGCACCAATCCAGTACTGGTAATAGGCCAACCACTCTTCGGAGAGGGCCTGATTGAGCGTCTCGACCAACTTTTTCACTTCCAAATCGACAATTTCAATCGCTTTCTTTCCCATAGTTTTATATTTTGATTTTGCTATACCGTAAACAACAACGCAAGCTCAAAAAATGTTTCTGGGCAGAAAGCAAAAATCGTTTTCGGAATATTTGGAAAAGCCGGCAACTATTCGTATCTTGTGGGATATCCATAAGTTATATGCAAATAAATTAGCAGATTACAAAAATGATAAAAAGGAGATATTTAAAGTTGTGGAGTCTTGTGGTCTTGTTGATGCCTTGTCTGTGTGCCTATTCCGCCGAAGAGGAGTTATACACGATAGTCGACGGGAAAATCATCGCAAGGCCGGAATATGTAGATACCTTGTCGGGCAGTGAAGAGGCTCGCGGGTATGGTGAATATCGACTTGTGTGTCGTGAAGTCGATGCTGTAAATGTTGTGGAATTATATAAATATGCACATTCTCCCAAGACAATAGAGTATATAGAAAAAAATCCGGGGAAATTTGAGGAGGACGGCGGTGATATACAAATAATATCGATAATGAACCGGCTCAATAAAAAATTTGTGTATATAGAGTATTTCGACGGTTGGGCAAAGTCGCATCGGGAATCAATAGAATGTTATCCGACCGAAGAGGATTGTTACTTTGTAACGATTCCCGTATCTCCTACCAGCATAGCCTACTTGTTTTTTGACTGTTCCTATGAACAACCCGGATATGTAACAGTGGTACTATCCACGGACAAAGACCTCGCTATCGTGTATCAAAAGCGGAGTATAGTAAGAGCGATGACGAAGAATTCTGCGGGTCAATACGACAGGGTACCCTTATATGTGACAAAACCCCTCAGCGAATATACAGACCCAAATTCGGGAGATATAGAGTGTTACGAAGATGCCATAGTGGTAGAGAACGGCAAGCTGGTGTATAAACGCAATGCCGAGCCATAAAGAAAGACGGCTAAAAGCATCAGTGTCTTCATAAACTCCACCGGCGATGATGACTGGGTATATTATACATTTGGCCAGGACATGTCGGGTGGCTTAAATTTAACAGTCAGTAAAGCAAATAGATTAGCAGGTATTTTCATGAATATTGTCATTCCCCACTTGACGGAAATTCCTACCGTGTCCTCACCGTTGGATTCCAAGTCAACAACCTGAATGACATGGCCTTATTATTCCTGATGGCTGGAATCGCGGTCGATGTATTGCCCGAAAGAACAAAACAAGTTTTACCTTTTTACGTCCGCCTTTCGCCATATTTGCACTACCCAGCGAATATAGGAGGCGTATCGACGTAGCCAAAAGCAAAAAACTTCGTTTTCCTTTTGTCTCTGCGCTCACCTTTCACTATATTTGTAGACCGAAAATTCGACACAGATTATGGTCGCAACCGCAGAAATATTACAAACGAAACAGCGCTTCGGCATCATCGGCAACTGCACGGGTCTGTTGCGCGCCGTGAGCCGCGCCCTGCAAATCGCCCCTACCGACTTGTCGGTCCTCATCACCGGCGAAAGCGGTACGGGTAAGGAAACCTTTCCTCAGATAATACATGCCAACAGCGCCCGCAAACACGGCCGCTACATCGCCGTGAACTGCGGTGCCATACCCGAGGGAACGGTCGACTCGGAACTCTTCGGCCACGAAAAAGGGTCGTTTACCGGTGCCCTGGCCGACCGCAAGGGCTATTTCGAGGAGGCCGACGGCGGCACCATCTTCCTCGACGAGGTGGGAGAGTTGCCCATGACGACGCAAGCCCGCCTGCTGCGCGTGCTCGAAAACGGCGAGTTCATAAAGGTGGGTTCGTCGAAGGTGCAGAAAACCAACGTGCGCATCATCGCCGCCACCAACGTCAACATGCGGGAAGCCATTGCCGAAGGACGTTTCAGGGAAGACCTCTTCTACCGGCTCAGCACGGTGCCCATCGAACTGCCGCCGCTGCGCAACCGCGGCGACGACATCTTGCTGCTGTTCCGCAAATTTGCCGCCGACTTTGCCGAGAAATACCACATGCCGCCCATACAGCTCACAGAGGAAGCCCAGCGCTCGTTGCTCTCCTACCGCTGGCCGGGCAACATCAGGCAACTCAAAAACGTCACCGAGCAAATCTCCATCTTCGAGACCTCCCGCGAAATCAACGCCGACACCCTGCATACCTACCTGCCGGCCTACGACATGGAGAAACTGCCCACACTCAACCAGACGGAGAACAAATCAATGCCGTTCGGCAATGAACGCGAACTGCTCTATCTCGTTTTCGAGATGAAAAAAGAAATCGACGACCTGCGCGCCACCATCGCCGCGATGAATCGCCGCGACAACCAACCGGCAACATCGGCCGCCGTACCGGCGACACCGGTCATCTATGCCAAACCCGACGCCCTGGCGCCCATTACCCACACCGTACAACCGGTGCTGGGGCACCTGTCGCACAACATCGACAAAGAAGAGGGCGAAATCGTGCATGAAGAGGCCGAGTATGTGCCCGACGAAGCCGTACAGACCCTGCCCTCGCTCGAAGATGCCGAACGCGAGATGATACGCAAATCGCTGGAACGGAACAACGGCAAACGCAAGAAAACAGCCGAAGAGCTGGGCATCTCAGAGCGCACGCTCTACCGCAAAATCAAAGAATACAACCTCAGCGACTGACCTATGAAACGACTCCTCCCGATACTGCTCGTGGCCGTATGTGCGACGGCCTGCACCATTTCTTACCGATTCAACGGTGCCTCAATCGACTACAACGTCACCAAGACGATTACCATCAACGACTTCCCGATACGGGCGGCGCTGGTGTATCCGCCCTTGGCCACGACATTCAACGAAACGCTCAAAGACGCTTACACGCGACAGACACGGCTCAGCCTCGTCAACAGCGGCGGCGACTTGGTGCTCGAAGGAGAAATCACGGGTTACAACCTCACCCCGCAGGCCGTAACCGAAGATGCCTACGCCTCACAGACCCGACTCACCATCACGGTGCGCGTGCGATATACCGACAACAAAAAACCCGAGAACGACCTCGACCGCACGTTCAGCGCCTACCGGGACTTCCCGAGCAGCAGCATGCTCACCGACGTGCAAGACGAGCTGATAACCCAAATCACACAAGAACTGGCCGATCTCATCTTCAATGCGACGGTAGGAAACTGGTAACATCATCATGACCGAAGGAGAACTCTTACGCCAAGACTTCGACCGAGAGATACCCGCCCTCGCCGTCGACGAACTGCTCCGCTTGCAACTCGACTATCCTTACTTCCAAGCGGCACGGTTCCTTTATCTCAAAAAACTGCAACACACTTTTCCCGAGCGGTATGACCAAGCCCTGCACGAGAACGTAATCTATGCCGGCGACCGCAAGTCGCTCTTCTACCGCCTCGAAGGGGCCCGGCAGGCATGGAGCCGGCTCTACCCCGCTGCCGAAGAGACCGAGAACAAGAAGCCCGACGCCTTTGACCTCATCGACTCCTACCTCGAAGCCCACGCGGCCGAGCTCTCGACCAAAGAGCCGCTCGACGGCACGCTCCCGGCCGGCGAGATTCCCTACCGCATCGAGGAACTGGCTCCGGCAGAGTCGCCCGCGGAAAAAGACGCGACATCAGAAGCCGCAAAAGGCGATTCGACATTCGGACTTATCGACGCGTTCCTCGAAAAATCGCCCCAAGAAAAGGCACTCCCCCCCACGCCGTCGACCGAAGAGTCTTCGCCCTCGGCCGTAAAAGAAAGCGAAGAAGAGCCAGCCGAAGACGAATTCCTGACCGAGAGTCTGGCCAAAATCTACATAAAACAACGGCGATATGCCAAAGCCCTGGAAATTATTCGAAAATTAAGTTTGAAATATCCAGAAAAAAATATTTACTTTGCAGACCAAATTCGATTCCTCGAAAAATTGATTATTAACATAAAAACAGAATAACCATGTACGTGTTCATCACCGTTTTGATTCTTATTGCAGCTGTGTGCCTCATACTCATCGTTTTGGTACAAAATTCCAAAGGCGGAGGCTTGGCATCGAGCTTCGCTTCGTCGAACCAGATTATGGGAGCCCCCAAGACGGCCGACTTCCTCGAAAAAGCCACTTGGACGCTCGCCGGCATCGTTATCGTACTGAGCATCGTCGCCGCCGCTTTCTTGCCCAACCACAACACCGGCGCCACCTCGGAAATCAAAGATGCCATCAACACCGAAATTCCGATGCCCAACTTCGAGACCCAAGTACCCGTGACTCCCGAAGCTCCCGCAGCCGGAGAAAACGCAGCTCAATAAAATCGCTACGACTTCATAACTCAAACGAATACGGGACTGTCCAGCAATGGCAGCCCCGTATTTGCTTTTTGTTTCTGCCTCACAGCCGCACCCGCACCCACCGAAGAGGTCGCGAAGTTCGTGGGCAAGATACGCATCTACGACATAGCGGGACAAGACAACGCGGCAGGAAAGACCATACACCTCATCTTGGAGCTGACCCACGATGGAACTCCCGCACTGACGGCCTACCGGCGAGTGGTCATCGAGGTCGAATGACAACTGAACAAGCCACGGACGAGACACACCGCTCCGCCCACGAAAAAAGGAAAGGGACTGATTCCCATCAGTCCCCTGCTTACACACTACATTATTATTAAACCCAAATCCTATTATAATATCAAGTATGGCTTTGCTTGTTTCGACATCACAAAGATAGAGCAAGGCCACTCCGCCGGCAATACCGACATATAGGGATTTGTGTGGGTCTGTTCCCCTCTTTTATGTATAAAAAGCCTCTTTCAAAGGGAACCGTCAAAATCCATTTGAGGAACTATACACGCCCGGTACGCCGTCGGGGGTGAGGGTCTCGGCCTCGATGCGCGGGCGCGTTGCATGGCTGTTGTTGTAGAAGTCGACATAGGCGCGACCGAGAGAGTCGGTCTCCAACGCCGGATTCCAATAGAGCGTGCGACGGTAGT